>JAPPEF010000373.1 GCA_028875335.1 Gemmatimonadota bacterium | reverse complement strand
TCGATGCGGCGACCGCGGAAGTCAGTAGCCGCTACTCCTTCTGCGAGAGCCGGAGTGTCGGCGAGCAGGAGAGCGAGAAGCAGGAAGAGGGATATGGCCATTAGTTGGGGCCGTATCGTAGGGGCAACCACAAGGGTTGCCCCTGCGGTGGTCGTGATGCTAGAACGAGACCATCAGGCCGCCGTTGGCTGAGAAGCCGGGATCCTGAAAACCCCACGGCATCTCAAAGGTTTGGTTGGTGATGTTGTAAGGTTCGAGATAGAGACTTAGGTCGTACCCGTCTTGGGTGCGGACGCGCTGCTCAATGCGAGCGTTCACTAGGATATACCCGTCGAGGGCCTCGGCGTCTGTGCTGATGTCTTGGTAGATGCCGCTGTAGGACTGCGCCGTGACCGTCGCCCGCAAGCCCTGCGAGAAGGTGAGGTGAACCCCGACGCCGATCGCGCTCTCCGGCACGAAGTTGATCTTAGCGCCGACTTTGCTCGGATCTTCGGTGTTCTCGGTTACTTCGGCACTAGTATAGGTGTAGTTGGCAAACCACTCCACTTGCTCGTTGAGGCGGTGGGTGATCTCGACTTCGGCACCCCGCGTCGTGGTGTTGCCGGCGTTGATGTCCTCCGACTGGGGTGCATCGGGCACGGCCCGCTGCGCGATCTGGTCCGCGAGTAAGATATTGAAGCCGCGCAGGCCGACCTGTAAGCCATCGCTCGGCCGGAGGTTCACGCCTATGTCGAAGCTGGTCCCGGACTCTGGTTTGATGTCTGGGTTTGGGACGTGGCCGCTGACCGTGCTGTCCCCCTTGCTTGCCAAGGGGATGGTGCCGCCCACCGATTTGAGGGAGGGTGCCTTGAAACTGGTGCCTAGGTTGGCGTACAGCGCGAGCTCGTCGCTGTGGTTGTAGCGCGCTCCGCCGCTGAACAGGACCTTGTTCCAAGAATTGCTGTCGTCGCCTGGCGGAGCACCCTGCAACAGGTCAATGTCGTGGGAAATGATGTTGTAGCGTCCCCCGGCGCGGAGAATCAGTTGATTCAGCCGCAACTCCTCTTGGGCGTAGAAGCCGAAGGCCGTGGCCGTGGCGTCGTTGCCGGGGCTTATCTCGCCGATCTCGCGCGAAGTCTCGTACGAGGCGAGCTGATAGTCGGCACCCACGGTGAGCACGTCCGACTCCCGAGTTATGAGGGAGAGGGAGACATCGGCTGGTATGACGGACTGGTCAACCCCGTCCTCCGAGCGCAGTTCGCGGCTTTTGGGATCCTCCCAGATGCCATCCTCCTCCCAGCGGCGTACGTAGTCTCGGTAGCCGACCTTGGCTTGGATGGTGGCTTTGTCGGCGAACGGGTTGGTGTACCCGGCGTTGATGGTGGTGTAGGTGTGGCCGAAGTCTCGATTGATGCGGCCGGCGTCGCCGGTGTGCCAGGTGCGGTGGGCGTAGATGGAGGCCCGCTGGCCGTGGTCGTCGAGGAAGTAAGTGCCCCGCATGTACATCTTGGTTTTCTCGTACTCGGGGTCGTCATCCATCTGGAGCCACGAGCCTTCGGTGCCGTAGTCGGTGTAGTCCGAGTCCTCGTGGTGCCCGCCGAAGAACAGGTGCAGATTGCCGGCGGCGCGCTGGTGAAAGAAGCGGCCACCGAGGGTGTTGTACGAGCCGTAATAGGCCGAGGCACTGGTGCGGGTGCTGCCGACGCGCTCCTTGAGGATGAAGTTGGCCGTCCCGGCCAGCGGCGACTGATTGCCGGCGAAGTCCATGGCCAGATAGGTTGGATAGAGGACCGAGGCTGAGCCGCGCTGGTCTTCGACCCGCTGGAAGGCCCACGGATCGAGGCTCTGGAGATCGACGAAGGCGTCAATTGGCAGGCCGTCGAGCATGTACCCCTTGTAGGTGTGCGCCAAGCCGCCAGACGACCCCCAGTTGGCGTCGTTGCGGGAGAGGACGTTGGCGAAGTTGCCCGGGGTGTAGGAGAGCATCTCCGCTAGGTTGCCGTTGCCGAGGACTAAGGAGCCCATCTCATCGGCGGTGATAATGGAGATTTTCTGGGTCACATTTCCCGGCGTCTGCGGCAGCTTGGAGCCGGTGATGATCATTTCTCCCATTTCATAGACATTCGCTTCATCCGCTTCGTCATCAGCCACCACAGGTGCGCCGACGAGGACGAGGGACAACGCACT
>JAPPEF010000192.1:15350-20838 GCA_028875335.1 Gemmatimonadota bacterium | reverse complement strand
TGTTGGGCGATATCAACGTGTGTTTCGATCCCTATCTCTTCGGCGAAGACCTAGAACGGGCCGAACCGATATTCGACTACATTTTTATCAGCCACGAGCACTTTGACCATTGTCATCCCAAGACCCTGCGCAAGCTCTGCCAGGGCGATCGCTGGAAAAAACTCTTCGTCCCCATTGGCTGTCTGACGCCCAACGAGCCTATTGACGAAAAGTACGGCGACGCCGCTTTTGCGCGCGACCTGCCCATCACCAAGCACATCCCCGCAGACAAGGTCCAGGTGGTTTATCCCAAGTACCAGGATGTCGAGCGCTATGGCCGCCGCGAATTTCCCGGGCCCTTTGAGTTCGATTTGGGGCCGATTCAGGTTGAAGTGTACGAAAGCGGCGAAAGCGCCCGGCCGGACCTGCCCACTTGCGCCTACCTAGTCTCCCATGCCGCAAGAGACGTAGCCATTTTTCACACCGGGGATTTGCACGGGGCCTATCCGCCGCTGGAGAATCTGCGCGGCCGCGTCGATTACCTGGTACACATGAAGACGCCGATGGGGCCGCTCATCAATGCGGTGCAGCCCAAATTCGTCATTCCCACCCACTACCGCACCGACCGCCAGGCCGAGCCGATTCCGGCTGGTCATTGGCCGCCCAATCTGACCGACGTCAACGCCTTCCTCGAAGACCTGCGGGAGCAAATTGACGGCAAGGCCCAATTGCTGCCTTTTACCGCGCCCATTCAATACGAAGTGGAGATGCCGGCCAAGAAGGTTAAGTGGAAGTGGGAATGGTACAATTCATGGGATGTTCCGGCTTGGAGAGAAGAGTAGGGGCAATTCCTTGTGGTTGCCCAACCTCCTGTGGACTTCACCAGATGATCCGCAGATGGACGCAGATGGGCGCAGATATAGTAGAAACAAGACAAGCCGCAATCTGAATCGGTTAAGTCATGCAGGACTGCTATAAAAAGAAACGCATGAGTAGGAAAATGTACGGCCTGCTCGCCTTGGCGTTGCTGTCGTTGGCAGCCGATGTCCCAGCGCAGACGATCGCCTTGGGGGGAGAGGGGCGTGCGTGGCCGGGCGGTGGGGAAGAAATCGACCCGCAATTCCGCTTGTCCAATACCGAGTTGGCCGTTGGCAATACGCCGGGCGGCGTCATCGACTTCGCGTTTGCCGAGGGGTGGATTTTTCCGCAACAGATCGACACGGGGCGGAATCTGGCCCTAGGCGCGGCCGACAGAGGCGGCGGCATGAGTTCGCCCCTGCCCTCGATCAGCCAAGAGTCGCTGGCGGCCATCATCGACGAGGATGCAGAAACGGCCTTTCGCCGCAAGGCCAGTGCCGCCGGGGAAGTGGTTATCGCCCGCGGCATTATTATGGACTTGGATTTGGGCGCGCGCTTTGGCGTCAACCGGATCCGGTTTTTTCCGCGCAACACGGTTCGCGCCAATGAGGAGTTCAAGTTCGAAAATGACTTTATGCGAGGCTATTCTCTAGAGCTGAACGACGGCAGCGAAGAGACATCCGTAGAAGGCCGCCCGCAGTACACTACCTTCGTCCGGGTCGAGGACAATACGGATGCAGTCGTCGATTTGTCCCTGCCCCTGCAATTCGTGCGCTATGTGCGGCTGGTATCGCTGTCCAATATTGGTTTTGAAGTCGATGAGTTGGAAGTATTCGGCGCAGGCTTTGTGCCCGAAGCTCAGTACCTGTCGGATATTTTCGACTTAGGCGATCTGGCCAACTGGGGCAATCTGCGCTGGACTGAGCGGCGCGAGGGCATAGCCGGCTTGTCGGATATTCGCGTCTTCACCCGTTCGGGCCGCGACACCACGCCCTTTGTCTTCAATCGCTTTAACGCCGATTTGCAGGAAATACCCTGGAAGGAGTCGGCCGAAATCAACGGCGTCTTGCTCGATGACTTGCCCGTTGACGAGGCTTTTGATCAGTTCAATTCCCAACCCGAATCCGTTCGGCAGGACCTCACCCTCTCCCAGGCCGATCACGCCAGTCTCCCCCTCCAACAAAAAGCGCCTATCAGGGACGACCTAATCAACTGGAGCAATTGGTCGCCCCCCTATCCGTTAGAGGGCACGACTCCCGCCGGTACGCCAATTGTCTCGCCTGGTCCGCGGCAGTACTTCCAGTTCAGGATCGATTTTGTCAGCCGCGATTTTCTCGCCGCGGCCGGAGTCGGCACCCTGTCCTTTGATGTGGCCAGACCCGTGCCAGCCGAAAAAATTGTCGGCGAAATCTTCCCCCGCGACGTCGCCGCCGGAGAGGTGGTGGAGTTCACCTATGGGGCGCGGGTGGGAGTCCGGCCGCAGGATACGGGTTTCAATCGCTTTGAAATATCCTCGCCGAGCATCTTTGAAAAAATTGGCCGCGTAGAGGTACTCAACGCCCGGGATGAGCTCATCGCGGGGGAGGATTTTGACGTGGCCCTCGCGGAGGCGCAATTGCCGCTGCACAAGGGCGAATTCAGCATTGAAAGCGCTGCGGATGGCCGCTTTGTCGTGGGCTTTCCACCCGTCGGCGATGGCGATTTGCTCAAGATCACTTTTACGACCTCGGTCCTGCGCTTTGGGCAGGGATTTGCCGGTAGGGCTTGGCTGGTCGATCCCAGCGTGGCAGACGAAGGGCAATTGCCGCAGTTGGTCGTGCCGGGCAATGCGGCCCAACTAGGAGCCGCAGATGTGGATCCGCGGCCGGTGGGCAGCGAGGATTTGACCGCGGTGGATAACAATCTGGCGGTGCGCATTGCCATCAAGGGATCGCTGCTGGGCCAGCTCCAAGTGACCCCCGAGATTTTTACCCCCAACGGCGACGGGATCAACGATGCGGCTGCGGTTCATTTTGAGGTGCTGCGGCTGGGCGTAGGTGCCCCGCTGAAGGTGGAAATCCGCGATTTGAGTGGTCGTTTTATCGCCGCGGCCTTTGCTGACGATCGGGCTAGCGGCCGCTTTACAGCCAATTGGGATGGGCGGGATGGCAACGGCGCTGTGGTGGCACCTGGTATCTATTTGGTCCGCGTCTTGCTCGATACCAATGTCGGCTCCGAGGCAAAAACCGGCCTCGTCAGCGTGGTGTACTGAACGGGAGGGCGTTTTCTATGTATGGCAAATACGGGTTGGTTTTCCTGCTCCTCAGCAGCTTGATGAGTCCAGATTGGCTCCAGGCGCAGGATTACGGATCTCGTCTCGGAGTGCAGCGCGGCGGTCGGGTGTCGTATGAACCTCGGGGTCCGGGCGTGCTCTTTGACGCTCTCGATCCAACCCTCAAACGCTGGTACGTGCCCCAGGAACTCTACAACGAGTACCGCTGGCGGCCTTGGCAGTACAACAACTACGCACGCGAGAATTACCAGCGCTACGTCAATACCGCCATAGAGGGCAATTACTTCTACGACCTATACGGCAATTTTGTCACCCAAGGCTGGCTGATATACGACATGCGCCGGCAACAACCGGCCGAGTTCGGCAGCACCGTATTCAAGGACAGCCGCTATGGCTCGTGGTTCAACAACGTCTTGATCGCCTCCGACAGCAAGGGCCAGAACCACTACGCGGTGACCATCGGCAACAGCATCCGCACGACGCTGACGCCGCTGACTTTTTCCAAGCCGGCCTTCAACGGCATCCAGGCCGACTTTGCCTCGGACAAGTACCAGGCCACAGTGCTGATGTCGCGCATCAGCGCCCCCAACCAAGTGGGCGTTGCCGTCGGTGCCGTGCCCACGGGCGTGTCGAATACCACCGACTTTCTCGGCGGTCACTTTACTGCCCAAGTGGGCGATTTCGTTACCTTGGGGACCACCTATATCAACGCCCACCAGTCCAATACGCTGTTGGAGAGCTTCTTAGGTGGTCGCGCCCAAGGCGATTTGACCGTCGATCAAAACAGCAGCGCCGTTACCCGCATCGAAATCCTGCTCGAAGACGACTCGCCCGCCGACGGCCGGGGCGGGGCGGCGCTGTTTTCGCAAAATATCATCATCACTGCGATCCGGGACTTCAATACCGGCGAGCGCGAAACCGTCACGGGCAAGGAGATCAACTTCGCGCCTCTGGTCCAGGGCGGTTTCCAGCGGCAGGGGGGCTTTTTGGCTGCGGACGGAGACGAGACCATTCGCCTCATCTACGATTTTTCCGACCGCGCCTATCTGGGCCCCGATCCCTCAACCATCGTCGAGGTTACTTTCGAGTTAGTGCTGGCCAACGACTACAAGGTGTCGATGGCTTCCAACCGCCAACTGAGCCGCGCCGGAGAATTCCACCCCCTGCTAATCGCCCGGGCCGACGGCAATGTGCGCGACACTTCAAACCAGCGGCTCGTGCGCTTTGACTACGGTCTGCCCACAGCCAATCAAATTTTCGGTTTTCACCTCGCCACGACGAGCTTCTTGGGCTTTGACACCTATGCCGAGTACGCGGTCAACCACCAGTTCAGGAAGTACCCCAACCCCAATGTAGAAGGCGACCACGAATCGGCTTCGCGGCGCGCCGACGCTTGGATGCTAAACGCGGCGAAAAACGCCTATCCGTGGTTTGTCTATGGCGAGGCCTTCAGCATGGGCAAAGACTACGCGACCAGCATTTTTCTCAGCGACCAGCGGGGCGTAATCGACTATGCGACCCAGAACCGATTCTTCGAGTTCGTCGAGGACAACGACGACCAAGACCGCACCCCCGACTGGGGGCGCGCCTTTCAGGCCGGTCCCGATATCGAGGTCTTTCCGGGCTGGGACGAGAATAACGATTTCATCAACGACTTCAATCAAAATGACAACCGCACGCGCGAGAATCAGTTGCCCGATTACGAAGAACCCTTCCTGCGCTATCACAGCGACCGGCCCGAGTTCCTCTTTGGCATTGATCTCAACAACAACGGCTGGATCGACCGCTTTGAGAACGACACCGAGCCCGATTTCCCCTACAAACGCGACCATCGGGGGTACAATGCCTATGGCGGTGTCCATCTGACGCCGGAGACTCGGCTGACTGCGGGGCGCACCCGGCAGTGGTTGATTTCATCTGCGCGGCGCAGCGAGACCAGTTACGCTCTCTTCACCTTTGACAAGGATATCGCCGACTTGGGGCGCATCCGGGTTTTTGAACATCTGAAACGGGCGCGCGACAATATAGCCGACGACCGCATTGCGCCCCTGCCCTTTTTCCGCGGTCCGCAGCTACCCGTCCAAGATGTGCTGTCGGCCCGAGACACTTGGATCAACACCGTGTGGCTGGGCTTCAGCTACACGGGCACGGCCAACCTCACGGTGGAAAACAAGCTCAAGTACGAGTTTTTACATCAATTGCTCGATGATGAGGTGTTGGCAGAGTTGGGCGCTCGGCGGGACTCGCGCTTTTTCGGGCTGATCAATAAAGCCGAGTATTCCCTCGACGTAGCAGGGGTGGTGTTGATGCCACGGGTCAAAAGCGAGTACCTGATTGACTCACCCTTTCTGCGATCCGAAGACGAGCGCAAGCAGTGGA
>JAPPEF010000192.1:13087-14896 GCA_028875335.1 Gemmatimonadota bacterium | reverse complement strand
CTGCAATATCTCACGCGCAGCCGCAGCACGCTCATCAACGCCATCGATCCAAGGGTGCAGAAGTGGTACATGCCCCAAGAATTGTACAGCGAATACCGCCTGAAGCAGTGGGAGTACACCAACTATTCGAGGAATTTCTATCGCAGCTATTTATCGGCGACGCTCGAGGGAGATTACTTTTACGATCTGTTTGGTCGTCGCGTGATGCACGGGTGGTTGGTCTATGAGGCGCGAAAAGAACAACCGAGGGCCTCAGAGGGCAATAGTTTACTCAAGGGCCTGCCCTACGGCAGCAATTTCCAGAATCTAGTCATCGCCTCCGACTCCAAGGGGCAGCACCATTTCTCCCTGACGCTAGGCGATGAGATCGCTACGACCCTCACGCCGATGACGTTTCGCAAGGCCGTCTTCAACGGCGTCCAGTTCCACTATCTGCGGGATCGCTACGCCGGTACGGTGCTGTTGTCGCGCATCAGCGCGCCTCTGGTCACTACCTCGTCGTTCGACGTGGGGCTGACCAATGCCACGGAATTGACCGCCGGGCGTCTCACCGCCGAGGTGGGCGAACACGTCACGGTCGGCGGTACGTACGTCAATAGCCACAATAGCCGCGCCACCTTGGAGCGCTTTGCCGGCAATATGTTCAAGGGATTTCTCACCACCGACCAAGCGGGCAACGCCGTTACTTTTGTCGAGGTGCGCCTCGGCGACGATTCGCCCGAAGATGGCGAGAATGGGGCCGTACTCTTTGCCGAGAACATCATCCTAAAGGATGTAAACGGCCATCAGTGGAATGGCGCGCAGGTCGGTTATGTGCCGTCGCGCACAGGCGGTGAACTGCGCGACGGTTTTGCGGTGGCCGACGGCGGCGACCGCATTGTGCTGCGCTACAATCTCGAAGCCTTGGCCTCGGCACGGGTCGTGGAGGTAGAAGGCGAGCCTATGTGGCTCCCAACTACGGTAGATTCCCTCGCCGAGGTGGGCTTTGAATTGGTCTTGGCCAATGATTATCGAGTCGAGGTCGCTTCGAATCGCCAAACCAATATAGAAGCGCAGCCGGTCTTCCTCTTGGTTGAGAGCGCTCCGGGCAATGTCGGCGATACTTCCAATCGGCGCACCGTGCGCTTTGACTACGGTCTGCCCACGGCCAATCAGATCGCTGGCCTCACCTTGGAAGTGCGCCAAGTGTGGGGTTTTGACCTGTACGCCGAATTAAACGTCAACCACCGCTTTGCACAGTACCCCAGCCCCTTGCTGGCGACTCACCGAACGTCCTCTAGACAGGCCCAGGCGTGGATGGTCAATCTAGCGCAAATACGCGCGCCCTATTTTTTCCACGGCGAAGTCTTCAGCATGGACCCGGATTACACCACCAGCGTTTTTATGACCGAGACCAATGGGCGCGTCGATTACGTCGATCAAGAGTCCTTTTTATACGACTATGTCGATGACAACGACGATTTGGATCGCTTCCCGGACCAAAAGCGCCGGTGGCAGTCTTCGTGGCTGGGTCAAACCCTTTCCACTGGCGAGGGGGCAGCCGACCCCGCCGTGTTTCCCGGTTGGGACGAAAACGGCGATTTTATTTCCGATTTCAATCAGAACGATACGCCGACGCGCCGCAATGCACTGGCCGATTACGAGGAGCCCTTTTTGCGCTTCAACGTCGATCGGCCCGAGTTCCTGTTTGGCGTTGACATGAACAACAACGGCTGGATCGACCGCTTTGAAGACGATGTTGATCCCGATTATCCCTACGACCGGAATCTGCGGGGATACAATGTGTACGGCGGCGTCGATGTCGTGCCC
>JAPPEF010000192.1:0-12862 GCA_028875335.1 Gemmatimonadota bacterium | reverse complement strand
GCCCAGAACACTTGGATCAACACCGTGTGGCTGGGGTTCGATTACACCGGCCTAGGATCTCTGCATGTAATCAACAAATTCAAGTACGAGATCTTGCACCAGCGCGCCGAGCAGCAGGTGCTCACCGAGCGCGGTGCCCGCCGTCGCGGGCGCTTTTTGGGTGTAGTCAACAAGGCCGATTACGGCCGCGATATTGGCCGAATACACATCCGGCCGCGCCTTAAAAACGAGTTCTTCTGGGATGTTCCCTATCTCGAACGGGCAAGCGAGCGCCAGTGGTGGAAACAGATGCTGTCGTTCAGCGTGCGCTTCCCCATTCTCAAGGAGTCGTGGATTGAGACAGGCGTTGAACAGGTTTTTATCACGGACCTAGCCACGGATGCAAAGCAAATGGCTGCGGGCGAGCGAACGGGCGATGGCCAACAGACGATCCTAGCGATCCAGTTGACTAATTATGGTACGTACATGGGCTACCGCTCGATCATGCAGTGTGGTTTGCGCTTTGATCGGGACCAGTTTGAGCGCGTTGACTGGAAGTCCGAAACCAAGACGGGCAGCCTCGTCTTTGTCTCGTTCTACGCTGGTCTGGAGTAGGAGGATTTCTATGATGAGCAGACATTGGGCGATCTGGATTTTAGTCGTCGCGCTTGGTTGCCGGGCCGCAGTAGCCCAGGAGGGGTACGCGATTCAAGGCAACCGCATTGTCACCGAAGGTGCAGACCAGTGGCACCAATGGATTTTCCCCTTTGGCACGGTCGATATCGACTCCGAGGGCGCTAGACCGCACTTTGTGGCGTCGGAACTCAATGCCTGCCTCAATGCGCACCGTTTTCCTCTAGGGGCCGATGAGGACGAAAAGGAAGGGGGGATCCTAGCCGCTGGATCGGGGCTGGCCGGGGCAGCGCGCATCCTCGACGGCAATGTAGATACCTATTGGGAGCCAGACCTAGACGATCCACAAGACCTGTGGTGGGTGGCGATCGATCTTGGACGGATCGTATCGGCCAAGCGCCTTGTTTTGCGCTTTGCCCGGGAAGGTGAGGGAGATCCGTTTTACCAATTCCGCCTGATGGTGGCCGACGGCGAGGGCAAAGTTGGTGATAATCTAGATTATCACTTGGTCGGCAAAACCGAGCGGCCCAATGTCGATCAACGCGAATTTTCTTTTGATCTACAGCCCTTTCAAAGTGCCGATCCTCATTTTACCGGCGATGCCTTTCGCTTTGTACAGGTGGTGATGACGGACAGCCGCTTGGGCAAGGCCGAGGAAGTGGATAGCTTGGCCTATCAGAATTTGCCAGCGGCTTTGCAGGGCGCAGTGGAGTACTTCGGTCGCAGTCGCAGTGGGAGCGAGTGGCTTCTCGACAGAGAGGCCTATGAACTGCTCGATCAGTCCGAGCGGGGTTCAATCCGCTATTACCGCCGCGAACAACCGCGCCTCGCCGAGGTCGAAGTCTGGACCTTGGGCGAGAATATATCGCTGGGGGCGATTCAGCGGGGCGGCACGGTGGAAGGACACGGCTTTAATCCCACTCGCAGCCTCGATGGGGACTACACAACTTGGTACGGTCTGCAGCAGAGTTACACCCGCGAGGCGGCCGAGCCCGAACGGCAAGTCCTCTTCGACCTAGGGGCTTTGTACTGGCTGGATCTATTCCACTTTCTGCCACCGGCGGCCCGTAGCGCTGGCGGCACGCTGGGCAATTATCGGATGAAACTGTCGGACGGTTCGCTCGCTCCTGACGGAAGTTTGCAGTGGGTGCAGGTCGAAGAGCGGCGAGTCTTCCGCCAGCCTCGGTTCCAAGAGGTGCGCTTCGAACTGCAAAAGGTCCGCTACATCGCCTTTGATTACCTAGTAGGCAGAGGGGGCAACAGAGCTGGGTGGTCTGAACTCCAGGCTTACGGCGAGGGCTATCAGCCGGAAGTGGTGTTAGAATCGCCGTTGATCGACTTGAGCAGTAGCATGAATTTGACCACGCTCCACTGGGAGGCCGACGTCCCGCCCGGTACGCGCATTGAGGTGGCTACCCGCACTGGCGATCAAACCAAAGTCAACACCACGTATTACCGGAGTGACGGCGCCGAGGTGGACAAAAAAGCGTACCATAAATTGATTGCCGCGCTCAAGGGGGATTCGCTCAATGTGTTGGTCGTCGATGAGGAAACTTGGAGTCCTTGGAGCAAACCGCACTTGCTGTCGGGGCAAGTCATCACTTCGCCGTCGCCGCGTCGCTTCCTCAAGACTCAAGTGCGGTTGAGCAGCGACGACCCGCAAAATGCCGTGCTATTGCGGCGCTTGGAGGTGTCGTTTTCCCAACCGTGGGTGGGCAGAGCTTTGGGCGAGGTATTCCCGGTGCAGGTGGAACGCTCGGGAGAGGACACGCCTCTAACCTTTTTCGTGCGGCCAGTGCGGCGGGTGGGCGATCCGGGCATTGACGAGGTGTTGTTGATCAGCTCTGGGGGGACGCCACTCTCGCTGCAGGAGGTGCGCCTTGGCTCTGCAGCTGAAGTAGCTGCAGGAGGAGGCGAGGCGTTGGGTCTAGATGTGGTGGAAGTGCTTGAGACCGCGGCCGATTCACTGTGGGTACGCCTGCCCAGCGCAGTTAGCCGCAACGAGGTCCTCGCAGTCGATGTATTGACTGCGTTATTTGGTCATGGTGTTTCCTTTGCCGGACGAGTGGGCAACCGCGATGATTCGGGAACTTGGCAATTGGTCGAAGCCGACCAGGAGGCCGTAGCCGAAGTGGAAAGCGGCGTCCTTCGGGTGCTGGTGCCCTCGGGTCAGGTGGGTTTGGCGGACCTGACGCTGGATACGAAGGTCTTGACGCCCAATGGGGACGGGATCAATGATGCAGCGCGGCTTGGCTTTGAAGTGCTGCGCTTGGATGGAACTCAGGCGGTGATCGTCTCGGTGCACGATCTGGCCGGTCGTCGCCTTTGGACACTGGAGCAGGTGCGCGAGCGAGCGAGTGGGCAATACGAGGTGGTTTGGGAGGGGGTGGATGATGCGGGCGAGCGGGTGCCACCGGGGACGTATATTTTGCGGGTAGAGGTGGATGCGGATGCGCGCAGCAATGTGCGGACCCAGATAATGCGGCTAGCTCACGTGGTGTATTGAGGCGCAGGGGTGGGCTGCCAAGTCCAACGATTGACGGCTATCTTGGCGCTTGGCTGGTCTATGGGCTGCCAAAGCGAGGTGCCGGCAGTGCGTTTTACCGACGCCACCGACCAAGCGGGTATTTCTTTCGTACACGAAAACGGTGCCGCCGGGCAGTATTTTCTCATTGAGACTATGGGCGCGGGCGGGGCGCTGGCCGACTTTGACGAGGACGGTGACTTAGATATCTATCTGGTCAACGGTTTCGATTTAAGAGGCTTGGACGCCCCGCCGATCAACTTGGTGCAGCGAGAAGACGGCCTCTATTGGGTGGCCCCATCGGCACCCAGCACCGCAGACCGCTCTGCGGACCCAGCCGATTACGCGGTCGCGCTGGTGCCCGTAGCTGGGGTGGAACCAAGGGGCAATGCGCTCTACCGCAACGAAGGGACTGGTACTTTTGTCGAAGTGCCCAATGCTGGTGGGGCTGCGGACCTAGGTTATGGCATGGGCGTAGCTGTGGCCGATGCCGACAACGACGGCGACCAGGACCTGTACGCGACCAACTACGGGCCCAATGCTCTCTATCACAACCGAGGGGACGCCTCCTTTGTCCGCAGCCGTGGCGTCGAGGCTCCCCAATGGAGTACCAGCGCCGCCTTTTTCGACCACGACAACGATGGTGCGCTCGATCTGTACGTGGTCAATTATCTCGATTTTACCCTAGCTACCAACAAAATCTGCGGCGGTTTCATCCGCACCGACGACGCGGGCTTGCGCGCTATTGGGGAAGATACGCGCTCGTACTGCGCGCCCAGCGAGTACGGAGGCGTGCCCGATGTGCTCTACCACAACGAGGGGGAGGGTACTTTTACCGATGTATCCATTGCCGCCGGTATCGCCAATCCCAATGGCAAGGGCTTGGGCGTGGTGGCTTGGGACTGGAACGAGGACGGCTACCAGGATCTATACGTGGCCAACGACGGGGTGGCCAACTTCCTCTACCAAAACGCCGGCGATGGCACCTTCCGCGAGATAGCCCTACAAGCCGGGGTGGCCTACAATGTGCGCGGCCAAGCCGAGGCTGGCATGGGGGTGGATCTCGGCGATTGCGATGGCGATGGCGATTGGGATCTGTTCGTCACCAATTTCTCCCGCGAGACCAATACGCTCTACCGCAATGAAGGAACCTACTTCAAAGATGTGACTGCGACGTCGGGCTTGGGCCGGCCGAGTTGGCTCTATTTGGGCTTTGGCACCGCGTTTTTCGATTACGACCACGACGGCGACCAAGATCTGTACGTGGCCAACGGCCATGTCTTGGACCGCGTCCATATACTGCAACCTGGGGTGCGCTACGCCCAAGAGCATCAACTATTTCGCAACGACGGCTCCTGCCGCTTCGCCGATGTGGCAGACAGTGCAGGGAGTTGGTTCGCGCAAGAGCAAATAAGTCGAGGGTTGGCCCAAGGCGACTGGGACGGTGACGGCGATTTGGACCTGCTGGTGACCAATTGCGGAGGACCAGCCAAGCTAGCGCGCAATCACGACGGCAACGGGCGCAATTGGACCTCAATCAAGCTGGTGGCTACAGCGGCCAATCGGGATGCGGTGGGAGCCGAGGTGCGGCTGGTGACCGGTTCGTTGGGACAGCGCCGCCTAGTGAGAAGTGGGAGCAGCTATTTATCGGCTGGCGCCCGGCGACTCCACTTTGGCTTGGGAGGCCACGAGCGCATTGACCTGCTGGAAGTCCAATGGCCGGATGGGACCATCGAGGGATTTCGGAATCTACCCGTCGACCAAAATTTGCTAATTGAGCAAGGACGGGGTGTGCAGGATGAATAGCCCGTCCTCGGCAGCCCCAGTGAGTTGGCGCGAGTTGGGGATGGCAGGTGGTCTCTTTCTCTTGGCGTTGGCCGTGCGTCTGGTCTATCTGGAGCACAGCCAAGACAATCCCTTTTTCTCGGCCCCGGTAGTGGACGCCCACTCCTATGTGGCACAGGCGCGGCAGATCGCCGAGGTGTCTTGGGTGGGAGACAAGCCCTTTTGGCAGCCGCCTCTATACCCCTATTTTCTCGCCCTGATCTACGCCGTTTCCGGCGACTTGTTCTGGACACCCCGATTTATTCAGTTCCTCTTGGGGGCGGCCTCTTGTGCTTTGGTTTTTGGCATTGGTCGGCAGGTATTTGGCACCCGGGTCGGTCTCTTGGCTGGGGCTATGGCCTGTCTATACGGACCCTCTATCTATTTTGAGGGAGAGTTACTACCTACCGCGCTGGCCGTTTTTCTCAATCTCTTGTTGCTCTTTGGTCTGCTCCAGCCCGGCCGGGGACGGAGACAGGCTCTAGTCTCGGGCCTCGTCCAAGGCTTGGCCATAGTCGCCGTGCCCAATGCGGCCCTGTTGGCTCCTTGCGCCTGCCTGTGGTACTGGAAAAGCACCGAGCGAGCCGTGCGGAGCAAGCTGGTCTGGTGCTTGCTTTTTGCGGCGACAGCCAGTGCCGTGGTTGGCGCAGTGACGGCGAGAAATTGGGTGGTCAGTGGCGAGTTCATCCCCTTGTCTTGGAACGGCGGTGTAAATTTCTACTTGGGCAACCATCCCGATTACGACCGCTTGGTGGGGATTCGCCCAGGGCCGGAATGGGAGGGCTTAATGGAGCAGCCGATGGCAGCGGGCTATGGGGGGTACGCCGCGCGCTCGGCCTATTTCTACCGACAAGCCGGCGACTGGATCGCCAGTGCGCCTGGGGATTTTGTGCGGTTGTTGGGATACAAGGCGTTTTTGTTGGCGCGAGGCGAGGAGATCAAGCGCAACCAAGACGTGTACTTCGCCCGCACCTATTCCTGGCTGATGAGCGTCTTGCTGTGGAAAACCCACCACTTTGCCTTTCCTTTTGGGCTACTGGGGCCCTTGGCTGCTGTGGGTATGGTCTTGGCTTGGCGGCACCGACCCGAGGCGAGTTTGCTGCTGCTCTGCACCGGCGCGTACAGCGCCTCGCTCCTGCTCTTTTTTATTACCGGCCGCTATCGCCTGCCCTTGGTACCGCTACTGCTGCTCTTTGCTGGATACGCCCTAGTCTGGCTGGTGCAACAGGGACAGGCCCGACAGTGGCGTCCCTTGGGGACCGGTGTGGCTTTGGTCGTCTTGCTGGGGATCGTCGCCAACGCTGACCTGCGGCCGGCCGATCCCTTGGCCGACGCGGAAATACACTTTGATTTGGGACGCGTCCAAGCCCAACAGGGACAGTATGCGGCTGCGGTGCACTCCTTTGGGACAGCCGTGCAACTCGATCCAAATTACCTGCGAGCCCGCCACAATCTGGGCGCGGCGCTGGTGGCGATGAAGCGCTACGACGAAGCTGAGGCGGTTTATCGGCAGGCCCTGGCGCAAGCGCCCGAAGATCGGGGACTGCACCTCAACTTGGCGGCTCTGTACCGGGCTACGGGACGATACGGGCAAGCGGTGGAGCATTACCGCCGAGTTTTGGCAACAAAGGCCGACGCCGCGGTTTTTCTATCTCTGGGACGAGTCTATAAGAGAATGGGGGCAACAGAGCAGGCCCGGGAAGCCTTTGTGGCGGCGCTAAGTGGCGACGAAGTGCGGGCGCAGGCGGCCAATGAGCTGGGCTTGATCGAGGTTCGACAAGGGGCGTTGGAGCGGGCGGTCGATTATTTTGCAATGGCGCTAAAAGCCGCGCCCGACAATCACTTAATCGCCTTTAATCTGGGGGCGGCCTACCACGACTTGGGCCAATTCGACAAGGCGGTCGAGTTCTACCGCTTGACCCTGAGCTTGGCCCCCGAATACGCCAAAGCCCAGCGCGCATTGACGCGCTTGCAGCGACGATAGCCCTGAGAGGCTGTTTTGGAATTCATGGGTGGTCACCATATGGCTAAGATGACCGAACCGACACAAAATACATCAACGCATTATGCAAGTACTGCGGCAATTCGACGACACGGAATGGGATTCGAGACTAGTAAGCGACGGCAAAGACACCGCGTTGGGTGTGCTGCTCCTCGGAATCGAGCATCAATTCGTAGATATAGGTGCCGGGCTGGACTAAGGCGTCCTGCTCGTCGCGGCCATCCCACTCTTGGATGAAGGCCCCGCTGCGAACTTTGAACACCGGCAGGTGTGCCACCAGCCGACCCGCCAAGTCGTAGATGTGCACCTGCACCGGCCGGTCGGCGGTGACTTCGCGCAGCTTGTAGGTGATGGTCAAAACCTCGTTGATCCCATCGCCATTGGGGGTGAACACCGCGGGCACCTGCACATCTACCAGCAGATCGCCCCCGACCGGCGTGTTGACCGCTAGCAAGTCGCCGGCAAAGCGGTACGTGGCGTTGCCCGGGTCGATGCGCTGGCGGATCTGATCGGGATCCGTGCTACTGAACACCCACCCGCTGAACTCGGTGCCAAAGCGCAGTACCGGCACCTCAAAGTCAACCTCAACCTGCTTGAAGTTGTCGGCGCTGCCCGCCAGCGGCGGGAAGGATACAATCAGACGATCGTCGAGCAGGTGGGGGACGAACTCGTCTAGGTCGACCGGCTGGCCATCGATGCGCACGGCGCGCACGGCGTGGGCTCGGACATGGGTGAGGATTTCCAAGCGGTCAAAGCCGGCGTTGTCGTCGTTGAGGGTGGGCAAAACTACATACGTGAAGGGGGTGGGCTCAAAGGAGGTCACTTCAATCGGCCAGATCTCGCCGACGAGCGCCTGCGCCGACAGGGTTTCGCTCAACTGCAGGGTGAGTTGGTCCAGGCGAGGGGCCACGTTGAAGTCGGCGAAGAGCTTGATGGCGAGTTGGATGTATCGGCTGGGTCCGGGCGACGACAGCAGCATGCCGTCCTGCCAGGCGTTAGCCGGCTGGTCGGGGTTGCGCAGGCCGGCGGCAAACTCGTAGGGCGACGACCAGAAGCTCCAGTTGTCGGCATCGTAGATGGGCAGCAATTGAACGGCTTTGTCGATTTCGTCGTATTGGGCGCGGGTGATGGATACGAGTTCGTCGTTGATATTGGGGGCAAAGTAAAGCAGCGGATCGGGGGTGTGGCCGGTGCGAGTGCGAATCTCGATGCGGGTGCCTGCGGGCATGTCGCCCTCCCAGCGTATTTTGCCCCAGGTGACGGCTTGGCCGAAGTCGAGGATGGGCGTCAGATACGTGGTCTCGTGGACGTAGCCGTCGCCGTAGATTTCGAATTCGGCGATTTCGTAGTCGCGCAGGGGGAAGGCGCGCAGGGTAAGCCAGCGGACCGAGCGGATGGGGAAGCGCATATCGACGACGGGGTCGAGATTTTCGCGAGTGGTTTTCAGCACCGTTAGTCTGGGGTCGCCATTGCGCACCCAGGTCAAGTCCCCCAAGACTGTGCGCCGCTTGCTGGTGGCCACAACATTGATATTGCGATCTCCGCCTCTGCCGTAGTCGTTGGCATTGCATGAGTCATTGGCAAAGACAATCGAATTATCGCCGATGCGGATCTCATACCAGGCTAAGAAATTTTCGAGGAAGCTGTCTTCGCCAAAGGTTTCGACGGCGGGGGTGGGAGCGCTCATGGTCTCGATTAATGGGCGGTCTTGCCGTTGACTCAGGCGGGGATAGAAGCGGATGCGGTTGATGGGGACACCAGTTCCAAAATCGAATATCACGGAATTGCTCCAGCCATAGCCCACGCCTGGCGGCGCGCCGACCCGCTGGACAAACGTGCGGAAGGCGGCCGTGGTCGGATCGCCGTCCAGCATTAGCTTGATCGAAGGTTGCATGTTGCCCCAGGACCAGCAACTATTGTTGTTGAGGACTCTGGAGCCGGGGATATAGGGCAAGGGGATGGTGGCTCTGCCGGCGTCCACATCGGCCTGGGCGATATTGACACTGGGATCAATGAACCGGGGCTGGATTGAGGTGCCGGAAAAGTCGATCAGCGTATCAGCCCCCGCCCCAAAGGGCGCAATCCCGACCGTTACTTGGCGCTCGACTTGGCCGTCGGCAGCAAAGATATGATAGGCGCTTTCCCCGGTCAGGATGGCCTGCCAGGGATTGCCATCAATCCCACCTAAGCGGTATTCCGTCCCCCCCAACACGGGCGCAGCACCCAGCAAGACTCCGCAAAAACAGAGCAACATGATGCCTGACATGACTTCCTCCTTGCTGCTTCACCAGTACAAGTGTGCAGCTCAAAGGTTTCGAAGATTAAGTATACACCCGAGCTGAGCGGTTTAAAAATAAAAATTCTTCCCTGTTTTAGATTTTAATAGGCAACGGCAAAGACGCCCTGTTGGGTGTGCTGCTCCTCGGAATCGAGGGTCAATTCGTAGATATAGGTGCCGGGCTGAACCAACGCGTCCTGTCCGTTGCGGCCATCCCACTCCTGGATAAAGGCCCCACTGCGCGCCTTGAACACCGGCAGATGCGCCACCAGCCGACCCGCCAAGTCGTAGATGCGCACCTGTACCGCCCTCTCGACTGTGACCTCGCGCAGCTTGTAGGTGATGGTCAAAACCTCGTTGATCCCGTCGCCATTGGGGGTGAACACTGCGGGCACCTGCACATCCACCAACAGATCGCCCCCCACCGGCGTGTTGACGGCCAGCAAGTCGCCGGCAAAGCGGTACGTGGCATTGCCTGGGTCGATGCGCTGGCGGATCTGATCCGGATCCGTGCTGCTGAACACCCACCCGCTGAACTCGGTGCCAAAGCGCAGCACCGGCACCTCAAAGGCGACCTCGACTTGTTTGAAGTTGTCGGCGGTGCCGGTCAGCGGCGGGAAGGACACGATGAGGCGATCGTCGAGCAGGTGCGGGACGAACTCATCTAGATCCACCGGCTGGCCATCGATGCGCACGGCGCGCACGGCGTGGGCTTGGATGTGGGTGAGGATTTCCAAGCGGTCAAAGCCGGCGTTGTCGTCATTGAGGGTGGGCAAGACTACATACGTAAAGGGCGTAGGTTCAAACGAGGAGACCTCAATGGGCCAGATCTCGCCGACGAGCGCCTGTGCCGACAGGGTTTCACTCAACTGCAGGGTCAGTTGGTCGAGGCGAGGGGCCGCATTGAGATTGGCGAAGAGTTTGATGGCGATTTGGATGTATCGGCTGGGACCGGGCGACAACAGCAGGCTCCCGTCCTGCCAAGTATGGGCCGGCTGGTCGGGGTTGCGCAGGCCGGCGGCAAACTCGTAGGGCGACGACCAGAAGCTCCAGTTGTCGGCATCGTAGGTAGGAACTAGCCGGGCGGCGATATCGATTTTGGCGTGTTCGTCGCGGGTGATAGGTACGAGGTCGTCGTTGATATTGGGGGCGAAGTAGAGCAGCGGATCAGGGGTGTGGCCGGTGCGAGTGCGAATCTCGATGCGGGTACCATCGGGCATGTCGCCCTCCCAGCGTATTTTGCCCCAGGTGACGGCTTGGCCAAAGTCGAGGATGGGAGTGAGGTAGGTTGTCTCGGGGACGTAGCCATCGCCATAGATTTCGAATTCGGCGATTTCGTAGTCGCGCAGAGGGAAGGCGCGCAGGGTAAGCCAGCGGGTCGAGCGCGTGGGGAAGCGCATATCGACGATGGGGTCGAGGTTTTCGCGGGTGGATTCGAGCACCGTCAGCAGAGGGTCGCCGCTCCGCACCCACCGCAAGTTGCCCAGCACCGTGCGTCGCGTGCTGGTGGCTATAGCGCCTATGTCGCGCTTGGAGCTGTCAAAGAGGAAGGTGCCGGTGCCGCTGCATGGATCTGGGGCAAAGACGACCGAATTGTCACCGGTGCGGATCTCGTACCAAGCTAAGAAATTGTCGAGGAAGCTGTCTTCGCCAAAATTCTCGATATCCGGAGCCGGTTCCCGCAGGGATTCGATCAGTTGGCGGTCTTCGCGCTGACTCAGGCGGGGATAGAAGCGGATGCGATTGATGGGGATTGCGCCGCCAAAATCAAATACCACGGCCCCTCTCCAGGTAAAGCCATCGCCAGGCCGGCCCCCGGCCCGTTGCACAAAGGTGCGAAAGGTGGCCGTAGCGGGATCGCCGTCCAGCATTAGCTTGATCGTATTGGCATGTAATTGCGCCTGACCGCAACTATTAGTAAGGACTCTCGAACTGGGCATATAGGGCAGGGGGATCTCGGTCTTGCTGGCGTCCACATCGGCCCGGGCGATATTGACGGATGGGTCAATCAAACGGGACTGGATGGCTGTGCCGGAGAAATCGACCAGCGTATCGGCCCCCGCGCCAAAGGGCGATATCCTCACTGGCACTTGGCGCAGTGGCTGGCCGTCGGCATCTTGGATCTGAAAGAAGCTCTCTTCGGTCAAGACCGCCTGCCAATCGTTGCCACTAATTCCGCCCAGACGGTATTCGGTTGCACCAAATACGTGCGCAGCACTGAGCAGCATAGCAAAAACGAAAAAGGACAGAAGCCCTGCCATGGTGCGCTCCTTGTCTTGGTCGGACGGAAGTAGGGGAAAAACAGGGATGGATTAAGCTGCTTCCCTTAGGAGAAAATATAGACTGTAACTTCTGTACACCAAAACGGGTGCTGGCAATTCGCTCGCAGGCGGACTGCCTTTAAGGACTTATCCAGCTTCTAACGGCCCCTTTTGGCATCGGTCGGGTGACCTTCTGCTGCGGATGCTATTCGAGCACGCGCTTGCTCCAACATGCGACCGATGCGGGTTGTGTCCGCGATTTGTTCCCACTCCACCACGGCTTCGTCGTAGCGCTCTAACTGGAAATATGCTTGGCCCAAGGCACCGCGAATCTCGGCGTCGTCTGGTGAGTAGATCGCTGCTTTATGCAAGTAGCCGAGGGCACCTTGGGGGTCATTGCGGCGCAAGCAGAGGAGACCAAGGCCGTACCGACCAAGCGCACTTTGCGGCGCTCGGTCTATCATCCCTTGATAGTGCGCCGCAGCCCGATCTAGCCTCCCTTGTTCCATATACGCCAGACCCAAATCTAACAAGGCCCTTTCGTTTTGCGGCTCACGGTCAATCTGGGACTGGAGGGATTCGACGCGTTGCGCAAGCTGGCGATACCGTGCAAACCGTTTGTTTGCTTCCTCAGCCGCTTTTTCGTTGCCCTGCCTTGCGTAAAGCTGTGCCAATGCCAACAGCGGCCCGGGTTCCCAAGGTGCCCACCTTGTGGCATTGCCAAAAGCATTTGCAGCTTCGGTCAAGCGATTGCTTTGTTCATAGGCCCGACCTAGCCAGAAGTACGCTTCCCAATCCTGTGTCCGCAAGCTGGCGACTCGCTCAAAAGCCCGGGCCGCTAACGCGAGCCGCTCCAAGTCCATATAGACTTGGCCGAGCACGAGAAAACTTTCCGCGGATGATGAATCGCGGCGGGCCGCTTCCTCCAGATATGGAAGCGCCTCATCGGCTGCACCCATGCCGGCATAGAGCAATGTGCCTATGCCTAGGTTGGCCAGCTTATGGGGCGGATCCAAGGTCAAGGCCCGATAGAAGGCGGCGTGGGCTTCACCGTATTGTCCGGCTTGGTAGTAGTGGTTGCCAAGGGCTGCAAAATCCGCGGCGCTCCAGTTCGACGTCTGTGACACAGCGATAAGAGATTCGCTCTGGGGCTGGGGAATAGCTGGTCCTTGCTCAAAGTCATCGCGCCCCTCGTACACTTTGAGGTAGCGCCGCACCGGCGGTGCAGCAATTGTTTGACGGGAGCCTGATGGCCAGTGTATTTCGACTCGATCTACGGTTTGGTTCGAACCTAGGCCTATCAACACACGAGGATCGTGTTGGCTTTGAAAACCATAACCCCGGAACACTTCTCTCATTTG
>JAPPEF010000154.1 GCA_028875335.1 Gemmatimonadota bacterium | reverse complement strand
CAGCTACGAGCGGCTCAACGGCACCGATGCGCTGGAGCTAGAAATTTTCAAAGCCGCCACCGCCAATGTCGTCGAGGTCGGCGAGGTAGTAGTCGCTGAGTTGCAGGCGATTGAGGACGAATACGATGGTGAACTCGAACTCTTCATCGACCGCAATCGCGCCGAGTCCGTGCTCAAAGAAGCCGGTACGCTCTTCAACTCAGCGCTGCTCGGTGCGTTTTTGGCGATGACTATCATCTTCGTATTTCTGCGCAACATCCGCTCGACCATCGTCATAGCTCTCGCCATCCCCACCTCGGCCCTGTGCGTCTTTATCGGCATGTACGTCGCCCGCGAGGTCTTTGAATCAACCATCACCCTCAACATGGTCTCGATGATGGGGCTGATGTTGGCGGTGGGGATGTTGGTAGATCCAGCAGTGGTGGTGCTAGAAAGCATTTTCCGCCGCCGCCAAGAAGACGGCCTCGACGCCGACGAGGCCGCCCACGCCGGCAGCCGCGAAGTCGGCATGGCAGTGCTAGCCTCGGCGCTGACGACGATCTGCGTCTTCGTGCCCTTCTTCTTCCTCTCCGATGGCCGCTCGGCCATGTGGATGAAGGACGCCGGGATCGCGATATGCCTCGCCGTGATGGTGTCGATGATCGTCTCGTTGTCGCTGATTCCACTGGTGTCCTCGCGGCTGCTTCGCGCCGGGGTCGAGCGCTTCGACCGCTGGCTCAAGCTGCTGGTCGTCGCAGTCGTGGTCGGCATTGCCTATTGGCAGATCAGCGACCTTGGCTGGAGCGGATTGCAGGCTTGGTGGGGCCGCTGGTCTGGGCTGATCGCCACCTCAATCAGTGGAATGCAGTGGCAGACCATCCTCGCCTGCGCGCTCATGGCGCTGGCCGGGGCCGCGCTCGGCTGGTACTGCTCTCGCCACGGCCTGCGCTCCTCGTACGGCCGCTTGCTCAACTGGACGCTCGACCACCGCTGGGTCGCCCTGCTGGCCACGGCAGCACTGACCTATACCGGCTATTACCTATACGACCAGATCGAGCAGCGCGGCACCCCCTGGACCCCGGAGCGCCGAGTGGATATGTCGGTGGTCATCGACCGCAGCTACAGCCTCGAAGAGGTCCGCGAGCACTTCTATGAAATAGAAAAGATCCTGCTAGCGAAAAAGGATTCGCTCGACATTCAATCGCTCATGACGAGGTTCAGCCAGCGCCGAGGCAGTATCCGCGCCTATCTCGTCGATGCCGACGAGGGCCGGCTCTCGAGCATGGAGGCAGGCAACGCCGTCAAGGAGTTGCTGCCAGAGAAGGTGGGATACACGTACAAAATGGGCCGCTCGCGCAGTTGGACCGGCAACCAACTCGGCGTCGAAGTCCAGCTCCACGGCCGCGACCCAGAAGTCCTAGCCGTGCTAATGGAAGACGTCAAAGCTGGTCTCGAACAGCTACCCGGGGTCCAAGACGTCGATAGCAGCCTCGAAGACGGCGAAGACGAAGTCCGCGTCGAAATCAACCGCGCGCAGGCGCTCGGCTATGGGCTGTCGCCGCGCGAGGTCGCCCAAGGCATCTCCTCAGCCTTGGGCACCCGCCGCACCAGCGGCTTCAAAAGCGACGACCGCGAAATCGACGTCGTCATGCAGCTCAACGAGGGCGACCGCGCTACCCTCGACCAACTCAAAAACAGTCGCTACGAAACCCGCGACGGCAACTCGGTCCAACTCGCGTCGCTGGCCGACTTCCAGCTTGGTCGCGGCCCCCGCGATCTCAGGCGCGAGAATCGGATGCTCAACGTCACCGTCTTCGCCAACACCGAAGACCGCAACGCCGCTCGCGTGCTGATGGAGCCGATCACCCAGATGATGGAAGGGATGCAACTGCCCGCTGGCTATACTTGGGATTTAGGCCGAGCGGCGCGCTGGGAGCGGGAAGAGGCCAGCGACAACAACTTCACCATCATTTTTGCCATCCTGCTGATCTACCTGATCATGGCCTCGCTCTTTGAGTCCTTGATCCATCCCTTCACCATCATTTTCGCCATTCCTTTCTCCCTCATCGGCGTGGCCTTGGGGCTGTATGTCCTCGACGTGCCCTTTGACAACAACGGTGCCTTGGGGCTTTTGATCCTCTTCGGCATCGTCGTCAACAACGGCATTGTGCTGATCTCCCATATAAATCATCTGCGAGCGGGCGGGCTATCGCGGCGCGAGGCGATCTGCCTCGGCGGCCAGCACCGGCTCCGGCCCATCCTAATGACCGCCTTTACCACCATCCTCAACCTGATGCCGATCGTGCTGCCGATGGTCTATGGCACGTCCGAGGGCTTTGCCCGCCGCTGGGGGCCAGTGGGCTTGGTCGTCGCCAGCGGCTTGGCCACCTCAACGGTGCTAACCTTGATGCTGGCTCCGACGCTCTATTCGCTGTTGGACGATCTGGCGCTGTGGTGCAAGCGCGTGATGCGCGCATCGCACAAAATGGCCCCCGCATGAATCCCTGCGGGGGCCTTCGTGGCCCATTTGGTCAAATGAGTGTCTTGTGTATTGATTGGGCGGCAAGCGCGGAACCATCCCCTTTGGCAAGGTTGGATAGAATGGGTAAGAGACGACCTATCCGCCTTGCCGCCCTTATGAACCAATGCAAACATACGTGTCGCGTAGGTAAGGGGCAAATGTATGAAAGAGCTTGAACGCAGCATCGCAGAAAACGCAGCGCCGCCTTTTCGCGCCACCGTGCCAGCGCAAGTGCGGCGCGAACTAGCCGAGGTAGTAGCCCCCGACGAAGAGCTCCGCCTAGCGGTAACCACGGATATCAAGCTCGACGGCCAGTACGGCGAAGCGTGGCTCATGGCCACTGCCGACCATTTAGTGGCCTTCAGCCCCGACAGCGGTGGCCCCCCCGATGTAGTCTGCCTGCCCTTGGCCGAGATAAGCGGAGTGGAGGTACGCGAGGATTGGGGGACCGCGGCCCTCAAGGTCCGCACCGAGGAACAGGGCGCGACCATGGCCGTATTCTCCAAGAGCCTGGTGCCCGCGCTGTCCGAACTGCCCAACCAAGTCGAGCGCTTGGTCAAGCAAGCCCGCTCGACAGAATCCAATGGTCAACTACTCCACGGGCGGTTGGCCGGAGCGCGGGCCGGGCGCAAGCGCTGCGACCGCTGCGGCCAAGTCATTCCGCGCTACTACGGCGTATGCCCGGCCTGCCTAGAAAAGGGCAAGCTGCTGTTCCGGCTGTTGAGCTATGCCAAGCCACATTGGAAGCTCATTACCCTGAGCCTGTTGCTCATGGTGGCGGCCACGACCATTGGCCTAGGCCAGCCGCTGCTGATGAGCGTTCTCATCGACGATGTCTTGAATGTCGGTGCCCCTTCTTCTACGGACGTTGAGGTGCGCTTTGATCTGCTAGCTCTTTTGCCGGTGGCCAAAGATAATCCAGTCGCGGCACTGGCCTGGCTAGTAGGCCTATTAATTTTGATGAACCTCACCGTCAGCGTCCTGTCGGCTCTGCGCGGCTACATCATGGCCCGCATCGGCCAGCGCGTCACCTACGGCCTGCGCAACGAGGTGTACACCCATCTCCACGCGCTATCACTTAGTTATTACAATAAAAACGAGACCGGGCGCATCATGGCCAGCGTCACCCAAGACGTGGGCCGCTTGCAGGACTTTATCAGCGACGGCCTGCAAGAAGCCATCCGCGATGTGCTCACCCTAATCATCATCTGCATCATCCTCTTCGGGCTCAATCCCGGGCTGGCGGCCCTGGTACTCCTGCCGACGCCCTTATTAGTGTGGGCGACGATGCGCTTTGGCCGCAAGCTACACGCCATCTACCGGCCATTGTGGCGCCGCTGGGCCAGCCTCAGCGCCCTGCTGGCCGATACCATCCCAGGGGTGCGCGTGGTCAAGGCATTTGCCCAAGAACAGCGGGAAGTGGGCAAATTCGAGGGCCGCAGCCTGGACCTGCTGCGGGGCGAACTGCGCGTGGCGTGGATGCGCAGCCTCTTCGGCCCGGTCATGACCTTTGTGACCGCCATCGGCACGATCATCATCTGGTGGGTCGGGGGCCGCGACATCCTATCCGGTGAGCTGACCTTGGGAGCCTTTGTCGCCTTCACCATGTACATGTACCGCTTCTACGGGCCAGTGGAGAGCTTGTGCCGCCTCAACCACCGCTTCCAGCGCGCCGCTACCTCGGCCGAACGCGTCTTTGACGTGCTCGATACCCACCCAGAGGTAATCGACCAGCCCGGAGCTATGCTCATGCCGCCCATCGAGGGCCGGGTCGAATTCCGCGGCGTCCACTTCGGCTATGAGGAAGACAAGCCAGTCATTGAGGATTTGAACTTCGCCGTCGAACCGGGCGAGATGATCGGCCTAGCCGGTCACAGCGGCGCGGGCAAGAGCACCCTAATCAACCTCATCTGCCGCTTCTACGAGCCGCAGGAGGGAGCCATCCTCATCGACGGCCACGACACCCGCCAAGTGAACCTCAAATCGCTGCGCGAACAGATCGGCGTGGTCTTGCAGGATCCATTCCTCTTCAACGGCACAGTCGCCGAAAACATCGCCTACGGCCATCCCGAGTCTTCCCTCGAACAGACCGTGGCCGCGGCCAAAGCTGCCAATGCTCACGACTTCATCATGAACATGCCCGACGGGTACGACACCATGGTCGGCGAGCGCGGCACCCGCGTATCCGGCGGCGAGCGACAGCGGCTGTCCATTGCCCGGGCCATTTTGCGCAACCCGCGCATCCTCATCCTCGACGAAGCCACCTCCAACGTCGATACCCAAACCGAAGCGCAGATTCAAGAGGCGTTGGAGCGGCTGGTCCAAGGGCGCACCACCTTTGCCATTGCCCATCGCTTATCGACCCTCAAAAACTCCCATCGCCTGCTCATTCTCGACAAGGGCAAACTCGCCGAGATCGGCACCCACGACGAGTTGATTGAACAGGACGGCATCTACGCGCATTTGTGCCGCATGCAAACCGAAATGTCTAAACTGAGAGCTTGGTAAAACTATGCAGCAGCGCCATAAATTAGCCGCTGAAGTCACCTATCTCGACCCGGACAAAGCGCGGTTTTTCGTCGATGCTTTCGAAGACTTGAACTTGGAATTGGTCGGTGATCAGACCTATCCGAGGGTCCGGGTCAAACGGGCTTTTCCCCTGACCTGCGACGACTGCTTTATCGTCGTCCAAGACCGCAAAGGCAAGGAGATCGGTTCGCTGGCTCGACTCGACGCGCTCGATCGGGACAGCCGCCAAGCCGTAGAAGACGAATTGGAGCGGGCCTATTTCTCCCCGCGCATCAAGCGCATCGCCAAGGTGACAGTGGCCAATCGAGTGCCGCGCTGGGAGGTAGAGACTGATCGAGGACCCCGCACCTTTGAAATCTATTCCGGCCGCCGCGACGTGCGCCTTTTGGGCGCCGGGCGGGTACTAGTGCAAGACGCCGACGGCAACCGCTACGAGATTCCCGACTATCGGAGCCTAGATCCAGCTAGCCGAGCCTTGGTCGAGGAATTGGTGTAAGGGGCCGCAGACGATAGCGCTTCACCTCGACTTCAGGCGAGTTTCACCGCGCCTTTAGGCGTGAACAGCATCCCATACCTAAGAAGCCCCTGCGTACCAAGAAAAAGGAAAACACATGCGCCAAGGGATATTCAAGTTGTCAATGACTCTGGGCCGGAGCCCGCACGAGCAACCCGAGCGGGTGAAGATCTGCCGGGAAATGGGCGTCACCGGCTGCGTAACGTCGCCGCCCCTCGAAGGGATAGGCCGTGATCAATACGCCGCGGCCATGCGCCAGCAGCAAGAGGAATGGGCCGAGGTGGGGTTTTCGATCCCCGTGTACGAGACCATGACGCCCACCCGCTCCGAACACATCCGCCGAGGGACCCCAGGCCGCGATGAGGAACTGTTGGACTTTATCGCCGCAGTAGAGGCCATGGGCCAAGTCGGCATTCCCGTGCTGTGCTACAACCTCGGCGCAGGCGGCTCCCGCACTGATTGGGTGCCCACGCGCGGCGGTGCCATCTCCTCGCAATTCGACTACGCGGAGTCGCACCAAGATCCTCCTTTGGCGGAGCCTCAAACTGAGGAAGAACTCTGGGACAACCTGACTTGGCTGATCGAACGCATCATCCCCGTCGCCGAGAAGGCCAATGTCCGCATGGGCTATCACCCCAACGACCCGCCGATCTCGCCCTATCGAGGGTCCGCTCAAATCATGGTCAGCGCCGACGCGTACCGCCGCCTGATCAACATCGCGCCGAGTCCCAACAACGGCGTCACGTTCTGCCAGGGCAACTTCAAGGCTATGGGCGAGGATATCTACTCGGTGGCGCGGGAGTTCACCGAGCAGGGCAAGGTCCATTTTATCCACTACCGCGACGTCGAGGGCACCGCGGGAACTCGGTTTACGGAAACCTTTCACGACGATGGTCCCACGGATATGGCGCGGATGCTGGAGATATACTCCCGCGCCGGCTTCGTAGGACCCATCCGCCCCGACCACGCGCCAACGATGGGGTCCGAGGATGCGGAGACGACCCGTGGCTACGGCATGTTGGGGAAAATCTTCGCCTTCGGCTACATGATCGGCATGATGCAGGCGCAAAACCTAGCCTACGAATGAGGAGGAGTCACGGATGAAGATCGACGATATCGACGTCTATTGTATCGAACCAGAAATCCTACCAGAGGTACCCGACTATCCACCATTCCTATCAGCACTCCACCAGCGCGTGGTCTTCAAAGTCAGTCTCGACAACGGGATCGTCGGCTACGGCGAGTACCGCTGCTACGCGCCCGACAAGTCGGCTGTCGAGCCGCTGATCGGGCGCAATCCCTTTGATTTTATCAATCACGATCTCAACATCGGCCTCAGCCAGTGGTGCTTGGGGCTGTCGGCGGCGCTCTACGACGCAATGGGCAAGTACCTGGAAATCCCCGCCTACAAGCTGATGGGAACGAAGGTGCGGGACCGGGTCGCAGTAGCTGCGTGGACTCGACCCTCACCCCCGGACGTGCTGAGCCGGGAGGTACAGCGCGCCGTTGACCAAGGCTACATGCTGTTCAAAATGCACACCTGCCACCACTACGACGTATTTGAGCAGAACGAGGCCGTGGAGCAAACCGCCCCTGATCGCTTTCGCATCCAGTACGACTTCAACCACAACCGCTCCCTCGGCGTGGTCCTGCCGATCCTCAAGCGGCTGGAGAAGTCTTGGGTAGTGGGCTGCGTGGAAGACCCCTTGGTCCTGTCCGACATCGACGGTTGGCGACGGCTGCGGGAGAAGACCGACCTCCCGCTCTACATGCACGTGCCACCGCTCGGCGGTATGCAGGAGATGCTGCACGGGCTCGCCGACGGCTACATCATCGGCGAGTACTGCGGCGGTTTCGGCGACGCCTTGCATCGCGGCTTCGCCTACTCAAAAGCAAACATTCCCTCGGTCATTCAACTCACGGGCGGAACCTTAGTCACCGCCTTCGCCCTGCACTTGGGAGCCGTTCTGCCAAAGGTCGCCCATACCATCACGCTCGACGACAACTACGTCGAGGATCTGGCGGCGACCCGCATTCCCGTCATCGAGGGATGCTCTCCGGTCCCAGAAGGACCGGGTCTGGGAGTAGATGTGCGAGAAGAAGAACTCGAGCGCCTAGTCAACAGACCGCCGAGAGAAACGCCGAGAGTCCTCGGAGTCACGACTCTACCCGGAGGCGGCACGCTGTACTCAGTGGGCTTCCCCAATCTAGAATCCCTAATGGGGTACCAAGAGGGAACGATTCGCGGCCATCGCTTCGAACTGCGCCAAGACGACGGCTCAGAAGAATTCGCTCGCCTCTACGAACGCACACAACGCGAAGGCTCCATCCTCGAGGCTGGATGAGAAAGGTCTCCGCCGAGTACCCAGTACTGGAGTCGGCGAGACTGCTGCTGCGTCCCTTTGCACTGGCGGACTATACCGAGGTCAACCACCTAGTCGGCGACGAAGCGGTAGCCTCCACACTAGTTGCAGTAAAGTATCCCTACAGCGAGGACATGGCCCGGCGCTGGATCGCCAAACACCAACCTAGCTACGATGCCGGAGGAGCGCTGAACTTCGCCGTGGAGGAACGAGCAAGCCAAGTGCTAGTCGGTTTCATCGGAATTGGCGGCAATGAAAGCCGAGCCGGCATGGGCTACTGGTACGGCCGGCCGTTCTGGGGCAAGGGCTACGCCACCGAGGCTGGCCGCACCACCGTGGCCTTCGGCTTTGAGGAACTCGGCCTCGAGCGGATGGAGGCGTCGCACCTGAAGGACAATCTAGCTTCCGGCCGAGCGCTGCAAAAAATGGGCATGTCCCACCAAGGCCGCCGGACCCACTACGTCCCCAAATGGGATGCCCATTGCGACAAGGAAGAGTACGCCATCGACCGAGAAGATTATTTGCGATTGCGCGCGGAGAAGCCAGAGATCTATCGCTACGAACGCTTGGTTCCGCCCGCGTGACTGTGTATGGAGAATATCTCGACCAATTCATCTAGGAGAAGCGCATGTACCCACTATTTTTCGTCCTTCTGATCCTCACTGGCACAAACCATCTATGGGGAGAGGAAGCGGCTCCTATGCACTGGTCTTTTGACAGCCAAGACTCGCAGGGATTTATCAGTCAATCTGGCGCAGCGGCATTTAAACTCCTGCGTCAAGCAGAGCAAATCGACGGAGTATCGGGCAAAGCGGTGCGCCTATCGCGCTTAGACGCCTTGCGCTACGAAGATGCTCGCGATGTGGTCGGCGATGGCAAGTTCTCTATCCAGTTCTGGATCAAACTAGAATGGACCTCTCAGCGTTACGGGCACGGTGATGTACTCAATTTTGTAACCCAAAGCGAAGAGCACCCTTGGATTTGGCGCGTCGGCTTTCAACAGGTCACTCAGCGTCAGTTGCCACGCGGCGCTTTGCCGTTGATCCTGCGCCTAGGCGAAGAATTCACTACGGACCAACAACCCGTCTTGATCGAGCCTTGGCAGTGGACCCATGTCGCCTTTGTCGGAACGGGATCAGGGGTTGAGATCTACCGCAACGGCGGGTTCCTCGGCACGCTCAACTACGGCGAACAGGGTCTGCCTACTCAGGTGCATACAGAGGGCACCTTACAGGTAAATGGCTCGCCCAATTACGACGTCATTACCGATAAAGTCGGCCTCGACCGAGCGTCCCTGCGCACCGGCGTCTGGGAAAACGATATGCGCTTCGATGAGCTAATAATCGCTGACAATCTCGTGCGTCCAGAAATGCGCTTCCCTACCGAACTGCGCGCGCGCCCTGCTGTCGGCCAATTGGAACAAGGGCTAAACGATCTGCAAATAGACCCCCGCGACCACTTTGTCATTGCCGCACTCATCCGGCAGGCGCGCCAGATTGATAACGGTGCTGACACAAAAGAATTGCGTGCTGCATTGGTCGAGCGAATCGGCGCAGCTTTGCAATCCGTCCGGCAGGGACATTCCGCTCTGCATTCGCAGCGAGGCCATCTCAAACTCTCGTACTGGAGCGATGTAGATCAGTCTGAACAATTCTACGAAGTGTACGTGCCCAACTCTTGGCAGGGTGACACCCCTGTCTCACTAGTCGTTGCCCTGCACGGCGGTGGCGAAGATGAAACAGTGTTGTTTGAACGCTATACGCTGGAGGAACGCGCCGAGGAAAAGGGCTGGATCGTCGTCTGTCCCTATGGTCGGGGACAAGTTGGCTATCGCGCCGCAGGTCAGCAGGACATCCTCGACGTAGTAGCACAAGTGCAACACCAGTGGCTGATCGACACCAAGCGCATCTACGGCGTCGGCCACTCTATGGGGGCCGCAGGAACGCTGCGTTTGGCCAGCGACAAGCCCGATTTTTACGCGGCCGTAGCACCGATCGCCAGCCCTTGGAGTCCCGATCAACTGGAAGCGCTGCGCGAGTTGCCCACCTACTGGATTATTGGCGACAAAGACTTCCTCTTTCCACGCCTAGAACCGCAGTTTGCTGCCATTGAAGCCTTTGCCAAGCGCACGGGCGCTCCCCACATAACACAGGTTTTAGCAGGATACGACCACGGCGGTTTTCTCGATTTCGACTTCCCCACAGTCGTCGAAGTCTCGCTGCCGTCCATATTCGACTTCTTCGCCAAACACCACCGCTAAAGGCTGTAACGATGGCAACTGATCTAGAATATCTGCAAAAGTTGGACAATCCCGAGAATCGCACCCGCTCGCTCATCGATCTCATCGAAGTGCAGACCGTCGATTTGGAATTGGCCGCCTTTTTAGCCTCTCACATCTGGCGCGGGGCTTCCTACGTCACCGGTTCGGGGCCTGGTGGCATCGGCAAGACCACCACCATGCACGCCCTGCTCAGTTTCGTCGGAGCCGACCACCCTTTTGTCACCGCACTTCCGGGCGAGGTATCCTCCATTGGCGCAACCAAGTCCTGCGTCATCTCCAACGAATTGAGCGACCATCCGCCCCCGACCTATCTGTGGGGAGACGACCTGCGCGCTTTCTTCTCTCTAGGCGACGCCGGACACACGCTAGTCAGCAATGTCCACGCCGACGACCTCGATGAGATCCACCACCAAATCGTCGAGACAAATCAAGTACCCGAAGCGCAGTTCCGCGCCATTAACCTACTCGTTTTCATTTGCCTCGAAGGCGGCAATCCCCCTCAGCGGCGCATCAAGGATACCACCACGCGCCGCATCATCAACAAGATCTACTACAGCGACGGAAACGAAGAACATCGCCTCATTTACGACCCACAAAAGGGTCTGTTAGACCACGCGCCGCGCGACGAGCAACGCGAGCAAAACTGTCGCGCTTTCTTAGCAGAAATGATCGCCGATAAGGAGCGCCGTCTCGCCGAGGTGCGCCGCCGCTTTTTACAGTGGCATAAGGCGTGACTGACATTTCCACTGTGCGAATTGTCATAGTGAAATCAAATAGGAGATAACCATGGAACGGAAAACCGCTGCTGAATACGATCCACAACTGCTCGCCTTATACGACCGCTACGTCCACGGCGACATTGACCGCCGCCAGTTTCTCGATGATGCTACCCGTTTCGCCATCGGCGGCCTGACGGCTGCCGCGCTGTTGGACAGCCTCACTCCCAACTACGCCTTGGCCCAGCAAGTGGCCGCAGACGACGAACGCATTGCCACCGAGTACGTGTCCTATCCTTCCCCACAGGGACACGAAGAGACGAGCGCCGCCCTCGTACAGCCCACGACTGAAGAGGAAAGCAAAATCCCAGGCGTCCTCGTCATCCACGAAAACAGAGGGCTAAACCCCTATGTCGAAGACGTCGCACGCCGCGTGGCTACGGCCGGTTTTCTGGCGCTGGCCCCAGATGCGCTGGCACCGCTGGGCGGCTATCCAGGCACGGACGACGAAGGGCGGGTACTGCAACGACAACTCGACCGGGAGAAGATAACGCAAGACTTCATTGCGGCCGCCCAATATCTCAAAGCACATCCCGCCTGTAGCGGCAAAGTGGGCGTAGTCGGCTTCTGCTTCGGCGGCGGCATGTCCAACACGCTAGCCGTGCGCATCCCAGAAGTAATCTCCGCAGCCGTGCCCTTTTACGGCCGACAACCAGCGGCTGAAGACGTGCCCAAAATCAAGGCGCGGCTACTGATCCACTATGCCGAACTAGATGAGAGAATCAACGTCGGTTGGCCGGCGTACGAGGCCGCGCTAAAAGAAGCCGACATCAACTATGTGATGCACATGTATCCAGGTGTCAACCACGGCTTCCACAACGACACCACGCCCCGCTACGACGAAGCCGCCGCCAAACTGGCCTGGGAGCGCACAATTAGTTTCTTCAACGAAACGTTGAAAGTTGAATGAATTAACACTTACATAAGAGATGTTCTATCGCCGTCCCGCGCAAAATCGACCTAGCGCTAGTCCGCCCCATCTACGGGCTGACCATTCCAGTATTTCTAGGTTCCCAATTGGAAAATGTCATCAGCTTGGCCGACATCTATATGGTAGGCCATCTGGGTGTCGATTCCATGTCCGCCGTCGGCATCGCCACTACGCTGACGATGGTTATCAGAATCACCATGGTTTCGGTGACTTCCGGTGCCTTTACCCTCGTTGCCCAAGCCGTCGGTGCCCGCAATCCCGACCACGCCAGTTCCACCGCCAAACAGGCCCTCACTCTAGTCGCGCTAATCAGCGTGGGGTTTGGCCTCGTCGGCATGGCTATCTCCGCCCCGGCGCTCCATTTCTTCAGCCCCACCGACTCCGTCGCCCGCCTCGGCGTACCCTACTTACTGGTATTCTTCGCAGGTCTCGTTTTCCTCGGCCTCAACTACGCGATCCACAACTGCCTGTACGGTGCCGGCGATACGCGCACTCCGCTGTATTTGAGCCTGTTGACCAGCGCCGTCAAACTGCTATTCAGCTATGGACTGATCTTCGGAGCTTGGGGCCTGCCCGCGCTGGGCATAGTCGGTGCCGTCACTGGTACTATCATTGGCCAAATAACCGGCTTGATCGTCGGATTGTGGGTCTTGTACAGCGGTCGTTTCGCATTAATCCTCCTCCCCGAGACCTCTTACCGCCCCAATCGCAACTTGGCCCGCCGCATTCTCAAGATCGGCGTCCCTGCTGGCCTCCAAGGTCTCTTCCGCAACGGCTCCAACTTGGTGTTTCTAAAACTTCTCGCCCTAACCCAAAACCCTGTCGCCGCGGTAGCCGCTTTTACCGTCGGCCACCAGCTCGAACGCATTCTGCGGCGCGGTTCACTGAGCTTCGGCACGGCGGCCCAGACCCTAGTAGGCCAGCACATCGGCGCTGGCGATCTGCCACAGGCCGACCGCTATGGTTGGACCTCAATGTTAGTGGGGCCGTTCTCCATGCTGCTATTGGGTCTGCCCATCGTAATATTTGCCGTCCCCTATATAGGATTGTTCACCCAAGAGACCGAGGTGTTGCACATCGGCGTTGCCTTCCTATGGGCCATCTGCTTAGCCGAACCCTTCATGGCCTTGGCCATCGTCAGCGGCGGCGGCTTGCGCGGTGCCGGCGATACTCGTCCAGCACTAAACTATACGCTCATATCCCAGTGGTTAGTGCGCCTACCCGTCAGCTATGTACTAGCTTTTACGCTCGGCTTAGACACCAATGGCCTATGGATCGGCTTGGTCGTCTTCAGCGTCGTCCAAGGCATACTGACGGTGCGGCGTTTCGCTGGAGGGGCTTGGAAATCCATGAGGATTTGAGACCATGACGGCCGAGAGTAAAGCCATCTCCTTGCGGCGAGGTCTCCTGCTGATTTTTGTCATAGGAACCGTAGGACTAGGCACCGAGTTGCTGCTGCTGGATCATTTTGAAGAATGGCGTCAGCAGGTGCCCTTGGTGTTGTTGGCACTCGGGTTGGTCTTGTTGGCGATTCGGCTATTTTACCGGGGCGCGATCATCCTGCGCCTGTTCCGCCTGACCATGCTGGCTTTCGTCTTAGGCGGCATGGTCGGCCTCTGGTTTCATCTTAGTTCCAATATGGAATTTGAATTGGAAATGTACCCGACGCTGACTGGGTTGGAACTGCTATCTAAAGCGTTGGGCGGTGCCATGCCGGCGTTGGCACCTGGGGCACTGGTCCAGCTAGGACTGATCGGGTTTCTTTATTCTTACCAACACCCAGCGCTGAGCCGGGAACAAACAAAGGAGAACTAAGTAATGCAGCGAGTAGTTTTAGCCGTGGTATTAGCTGTCTTCCTCTATGGTAGCAGCGCCCAAGCGCAGGTCGGCAAAAACGAAACGGTACTCAACCCCAACCGAGCCGGCGTCGAACAGCTATTGGCCCTAGCGCAACTCGACTCGGCGTTAGTTGAGGAGATCATGGCGCGGCGACCTTTTATCGGCATGGAAGCGTTCGACGCCTATTTGGATTCGACCTTAGCAGACTCAGTCCAAGCCGAACTGTATGTCAATCTCTTCCTGCCGATCAACCTCAACACCGCCAGCGACGCCGAAATGAAAATAGTGCCGGGGGTCGGCAAGCGCATGGCGCACGAGTTTGAAGAATACCGTCCCTACAAAAGCATGGCACAGTGGAGACGAGAAATCGGAAAATACGTCGATGACGACGAACTAGCACGGCTAGAGCAGTACGTCTTCGTGCCGCTCGAACTCAACAGTGCCAGCGAGGCAGATTTCCTCACAATCCCAGGGGTCGGCAAGCGCATGGCGCACGAGTTTGAAGAATACCGTCCCTACAAAAGCATGGCACAGTGGAGACGAGAAATCGGAAAATACGTCGATGACGACGAACTGGCGAGAATGGAACGGTATGTGTTTCTTGAAGAATAGGCCCTAGGATCGCTTGCGACGGGAGACCTAGGAGCTGATGGGACAACTCTTTGACGTGATTCGACAACTGGTCGCCGAGGAACGTTATATCGTCGGTCAGCACGCCTCCGAGCGGTTGGAAGAACGCGATATCATGGAGTGGCAGGTGGTCGCGGGGATGGAGGACGGCGAATTGATCGCCGAGCGGCCAGAGGCAATGCCCAATCCGGCTGTCGAAGTACGCGAATCATTGCCCGACGGTACGGAGTACAAGGCCGTTTGGTCTCATCTGCCTCAAACAGGTGTCGCTAAACTGGTAACCGTACATTTTTTTAATGGAGATTAGACCATGCGTATTCCTGGACAACGAATCAAGCGAACGCGATTGATTCAGACTGATAAGTTTGTCGTTGCGGTAGAGGTTGAGATGGTCGTCCCAGCCGATGACCCGAGCGAGCCGTGTTATGAATCTGAAACGATTCAACTCCTGCGGGAGATCAAGGAGCATGCCGAACGGGAAGATGTGGCTTGGTTGACTAAAAAAGGCAAGGTGTACGCTGCCGTGGATGCAGCGTAAGATCTCATACCATGGCCAAGACCGACCGCAAAAAGCTCATCCTCGAAGAGGCAGCCCGTCTCTTCTCGGCCAAGCGCTTCGACGAAGTGCTCATGGACGATATTGCCCACCAAGCCGGCGTCGGCAAGGGGACGATCTACACGCATTTTGCCGACAAAGAAGAGCTGTACTTTGCTGTGGTTTTTGAAGGCATCCGGCGGCTCAACGAGCAGCTTCAGCGCAAGGCCAATCGCCAGCAGGATCCCGAAGAAGAACTCCGCCGGATGGTCCACGCCATCGTCTCCTACTTCAGCCAGAACCGCTTCTTCTTTCGCTTGATGTCACACGAGGACGGTGGGGGCGGCAAGGGTGAAAACCGCAGGCGTTGGCGCGAGGAACGGCGCATCCAGCGCGCAGCGATCGAGAACGTCCTGCAAAACGGCGCAGAACAGGGCGTCTTCTCCGTCGAGCACCCGCAGGTCGAAGCCGCTATCCTCCGAGGCATGGTGCGCTCGGTGATGATCCACGCGAAGGGCCTGAGCGTCGAGGCGATGGTCGATACCATCATGCGCATCTTCCTCCAAGGCGTACGCAAGACGCCCTGAGCGACGCTCGCGTTATCTAATGGGCATTACCCATGTTTTGTCTACAGAGGGGATGGAATGGATTGCGTTCGACAAATTGTAACGGGGCTCGGTTTCGTTGTATTGAAAGGCTAACTGATGCACATACGCCAAGTTAATCCGAATACGCATCCAGCTTGTCGTTCTCTACTTCAAAAAGCAGTGCGTCGCGGGAACTCTACCCTTGTTACTAAGGTTTTCAACCACCTCTATGAAATTGGGGACATAAGGTGGCTCAAGCAACGAATCGGTGTGATGGTCGCTGAAGAATGCTGGCCGCTCATGGTTGAATGGACGCTGCCTGAAAAAAAGCAAGAGGAACAGGTGGCAATGGTAGAGACTCTTAGCAAACTTGCCAACTCTGTCAAGTTCAAGGACGCAGCCGGACTCGGATCTCTGGCATATGCGCTTTCAGAAGGCGATAGGTCAGTTCTGACAGGCTGTGAAGAAGATGATACCATTCGATGGATTTGTGGGGCGATTACGGATAATAAAAAATATTGGGAATGGGCAATTTCTCAATGTTCAAATACGCATGAAACTAGACTCGTCAAACATGCTGAAAAGGCTTATGGAAAAGGTGGATGGCCCTGGGATAGGGCTTTTATACAGGCAACAGCATATTTAGCTATTATGGATGGGTTGCCCGAACTGTACACAGTTCCTACTATTGAAGTGAATTTCCCGTTTTGGGTTGCATTAGACAAACATACTCCCCAAGGGAAAGCCGCTCTTCACAGGGTTGCAAAGGAGACTCGATTTTCTTGGAGACAATTGAATTGGGTCAGTTTCTATTGTGAAAGCGGTCGCGTCACGAAAAAACACGAACCCTCCCGATGGTGGGATAAAGAGGTAGAGTGGCGACTTGGTAAAGTAGGACTTTCATTTGACTCAGCCGAGGCAATTTGGGCAAAAGCGCAACCTATATTTATCGAACTTCTAAAAGAGGAATCAACGCGCCTTGAACAGCACATAGGCGATAGCGTTCCCACAAAACTCCCTGAAAGCAAACAACTTAGTCTATTTTAACTGTTGGAAAGGCCAATCTCATGATAACCGGCAACGACATTCAAGCTTTGGTGGATTTGTTTGAAAAGCGTCAAGTGTTCCTCTATCATGCCTGTCAACTAATTGACTTTGAGTCATATATTAGTCTTGGTGGAATTCCCTCACGCGCTTTGCTTGAAAGTAGACAAGTAGAATTTACATCATTTCAGACTGACGCTGTTGACCGTGAAAACAGTATGTGGGATAAAGTTTTCGTAAACTTGTCAGACTTTGGTAGTCCTTTTGCACAAGGAGCAAAAAGTGTCCTAAACCCCTACGGACCCATACTATTTAAACTACGTCCTGCGGCTCTATTGGAGGCCTCTGATGTTGCAGTATGTCTCTGGTCAGCAGGAGCGAAAGGCTTCAACCGCGAACGTGAATCACTTAATACACTTGAAGAGATTGATCGTCTATTCCTGCACCCAAGCAATTCTGGTACTCCTAAAAGCACTGATATTAAGTACCGAGCTCGGTTAGCTGCGGAATTTGGCAGACAAAAGACAAAGACTCAAGATCCAGAGATTAGCTGTACAGTGCCTAACGGTGTGTTGTCAACCCAACATGTTAGCTTCGTAGGGGTGGATCCATACATCGTAAACAACCAGAAACTGCTAGATTGGGTTAATATAATCAAGCAAAGATACTCAGTTCAGTTTCCTGTTTACGAGCGTAGTCACTTTCGAGACCGATCAAGAAGCAGTTTTTATAACGAAATCGCTGAACAAATTGATGAACAAACTCCAACCCTACAGGCTCTCACTCACAATAATGCGTGTAGTCGGTCTCTGAGAGACTGGGCAGAAAAAATTCTCCCCCTAGAATGGCAATTCGAAAGATACGCTAGCTACTTGCGTGATGGAACACTTAAACCTATGAAAGAGGGCGTAATGTATAGAAACCATTAGTGCAAACTAATGGTCCATCAGCGTATTCGCCTCTCGGATGAAGGACTTTCTGGTATGGGATCTATCGCAACAGATGATATACGCGCAATGCCCTGTTACAGCATTCCCGAAGCTGCTCACTACCTGCGCATTCCCGTGACTACTCTTCGCTCTTGGGTGCGAGGGCGCAAGTATCCTACTAGCGAGGGAGACCAGTTCTTCCAGCCTGTGATCGAGCTACCAGACGATAGCCAGAATCTTCTATCCTTTATCAATCTGGTCGAAATCCACGTGCTGGATGCCATCCGCCGCGACCATCGCATATCACTGCACAAGGTCAGAATTGCTATCGATTTCATCGAAAAAGAACTAAAGTCTGATCACCCTCTCGCATACCACAAGCTCGAAACCGACGGCTTGGACCTCTTTGTTGAGGAATACGGTCAACTCATCAATGTTTCTCAGGCTGGACAACTAGTACTTCGGAACCTGTTGCAGGCACATCTGCGGCGCATTGATAGGGATTCGGCTGGTTATGCTCTGAGGCTATACCCTTTTACGCGCAAGCGCCTAGGCCAACAACTTATAGAAGAACCCAAGGCCATCGTCATTGATCCTCGCATATCTTTTGGTCGCCCGGTGCTCGCAGGCACGGGGATTCCTACAGCTATTATAGCCGAACGCTACAAGGCTGGGGAGGCAATCGGTGCATTAGCGGCCGACTATGGCCGCTCGACGCTCGAGATCGAAGAAGCGATCCGCTGTGAGTTATACCCCCGAGCAGCCTGATCCACTTGTTTTCTTCATCGACCGTTCTCTAGGGAAGAAGACTATTGCCGATGCCCTCAAGCGAGAGGGCGCTGAGGTCTATGTCCACGACGACCTGTTCCCCGCTGACACCGAAGACGAACGTTGGCTCCGCGAAGTCGGCAAGAGAAAATGGGTCGTTCTCACCAAGGACCTCAGGATCAGATACAGAACATCTGAGCGCCTAGCCGTCAAAGCGGCCAACGTAGCTATGTTTGCACTTACCGCCCGGGATTGTCAGGGCAGCGAAATGGCCGATATATTCGTCAAGGCGCTTCCCCGGATAGCTCGTTTCCTCAAAAAGAATCAACCCCCGTTCATAGCGAAGGTGACCAGAAGGGGCGATGTCTCGATGGCGGTTGATCTTCATTAAGCCCAAAGCCAATACGTTATAGGGCAAGACCGGTGATATTGCTCCATTCCAAGGATGCGGCTCAAAATGCGTTCGTTGACTCACGGCAGCGCGACGACGTACATTAAACGTGAGAGCAGCCTCCCCACCCGACTTTCGGCACAACCAAGAAGGATGAAAAGAGTATCGGTATGCCTATTCTACTCGTGATTCTTCTTATTTTCGGCTCATGTGCGACTCCAAACACAAAGCCCCCTGAGCTTTCTTCTTCCGAAGTCACCGAGGAAATAATCCATCAATTGGAAGGGACCTTCCGATTGACCATGCAGCGGCAAGAGCGAATAGAGCGCCTTGCGCCGTCTATAATGCGAGTCAATGCCGCGCTATGTGGCAAAAAGACTCGCTTACAGTTCGGATTCAATTACTTAGACTCGGCAAGCACGCGGAACATGAAGCCCGTGTATCGTCTCTTGAATTTGCGCTATTATGGCATAGAGAAGTTACATGGGCAACCGATAGTCACGAAACTTGTAGCGGGCTCCCCAGCCGCGCACTCTGATCTTCAGCCCGGAGACCGTATTATGAAGATCGGGGGTGATTCGATCCAGACAACAGTCTTCAAGCGTAACGACACAGCTAGGACCCGGACAGGATCTGGACCGAGATCGTACATCAATTCGGACCAAGAGGACCAAGAATTCAGAAGCAACCTTGACAAACTGCTAAAACGCCATGCACCAAGTGGTCCGACGATCTTTACGGTGCAGCGCAAGGTTGCAGCAAACAAAGATAGAACTATCGACATTCCTATAACGGTAGAGCCGATTTGCTCTCCTCTGGTATATCATTCGGACGGACAAGAGATTAATGCCTACACAGACGGTGAGAATATTGTCCTAACGGCAGGAATGCTTGATTTTGCGACAGATAGCGAATTGGCCTTGGTCATCACCCACGAGTTGGCCCACTGCATCGAGGGACATATCAGTAAAAAGAAAACGAATGCTCTGCTCGGCGGAATCATGGGAGCGGTTTTTGAAGGGGCGTTGGGAGCAGTAACGGGCATGCCGACCTATGGCGGCATCACACAAAGCGCAACGGAGGCTGGCGCAACCGCTTTTAGCCAAGCCTTCGAGCAAGAAGCCGACTACGTTGGACTCTATCTGATGGCTCGGGCTGGCTTTGATACCGAGGGGGCGGCCGACTTCTGGCGACGCATGGCGGCACGTAATCCCGTCGCGTCAAACAACTTTAGCGGTACGCATCCGCCGACCGCGCACCGATACCTCCTGCTAGACAAAACCCATACGGAAATCGAGCGCAAGAAAGCCGAAGGCAGTCCCTTAGTCCCCAATCGTCAAGAGTAGAGATAGACGGCGTTCCTAATATCAATTCGTACGAATTTTCCTCCAAGGCGTACGCAAGACGCCCTGAGCGACGCTTGCTTTATCTCACAATCCCCTCAAAACTGCCGCTCGCCGTCGATAGCTGCATCCCATCGCTGCGAATACAGATAGTCCATCGCGGCTTGCGTAGCGGTGGGCGAGCCAATCTGTTGCAGAGCACTAAGCGCGAACGCGCCCACGTGACCGCAGGAATCGTCGAGCGCCCTGAAGAGCTGGGGTTCTAACGGAGCGGCGGCTTGGCCAAGCTGGGCGCAGGCTATCGCCGCGTTGGTCCGCACCTGATCGCGCGGCACCCAGCGGCGACCAGCTTCCTCCTGCCAATTTGGATGATCGGCCGAGAGCATTCGCCCCAAGGCTTCTACTGGTACGCCTTGCGCGATATTGCCCAGCGCGACAAGCGCCGTGCGCACCAAGCGATGCGAGCCATCTTCGAGGCTCCGCGTCAACGCTGGGACCGCTGCCATCGCGTGCGAATCCATCTCGCCGAGGGCAAAGGCGGCGTTGACCTGAGTCCATTCGCTTTCGTCCTCCAACAACTCACAAAGCGCCTCGACCGCGGGTTCGCCAACGGCCGCCAGAGCCTGCGCCGCATCTTCCATGTTAGTCGCCCCCTCGTTCCAAGCGGGCGGGGCTTCGTGTTGGTCGGCCTCACGACCTGCGGCGCGCAACGCTTTGGCCAGCGGCGCGACTGCGGGCTCGCCGATTGCGCCTAGCGCGTAGGTGGCTGCCGTGCGCATGGCTTGGTGATCGGTGCCCAAGCACTCGACGAGCACTGGCACGGCTGCCGCGGCATCAACGCCGAATCCAGCCAATTGCTGTGCCGCCGCCAGCCGCTGCGCTAAGT
>JAPPEF010000271.1 GCA_028875335.1 Gemmatimonadota bacterium | reverse complement strand
CGTCCGTGGGATTGACCTCGGTCTGTTCGTGGTAGCGGTCGATGAGGCGCAGGCCGACGTCGAGCGAATTGACCCGTGGGAACAGCGTCGAGCGATAGACCTTGTAGCCAGCAAAATCAGCTGCTGCTTCGGCGCTATCGTCCCACTTGACATCGACTTTGACATTCGTGTTGGGCGCGACTTCGATGTGGGGCGTCGGCGGCGGCGAGGGGGTCTCAAAGTTGTTGTCATAGACCCACTGCGCCGTGCTGCGCGCAGCGCGTGCCCCCTGCAAGCGGAACCCCGCGTACTCTATGAGCACCAAGTTGATGGTTTCGCCCACCTCTAAGGAGAACGGACCGATGCCTACCTGCAACATGCCGTCGAAGCCGTGGCCAATCGAGTAGCCCTGCGTCCACGCCCAATCGGGCTGGTCGTCCGCTGAACGGCTCGGATCGACCTCCCAGTTTTGGATGAAGGTGTTGTTGTACTTCATGTCGCCCAACGGCTGGCTGCGCTCGCCTTCGGGACGCACGGCATTGACGAAGGAGAGCGGGTCACCGGGGACGATGTCCGCGTGATTGGGATCGAACCAGTTGGGGTCGGGCACCAGGCTACTCTCGTTCTGGATGGCCGCGCCTTTGTCCCAAAGACGGCTACCGATCTGGTCGCCGTCGAAAAAGGTGGCCATCGCATAGATGTGATTCTCGCGCGGATTGCGAAAGCCACCGTCGTCCTTGAGCACCGAAGTAAACCAACCGCGCTCGCCATCCACGCCGACCGGATGGCTGTCGTAGATGGTACGCTTGTCCTCCGCGCTGGCACTGCTGCCGCTTTCTGGCAACGCGCCCTGTTTGGCGGCGATCCACTGCATTCCATTGTAAATGTCGTAGTAGTATCTGCGCCGATTCATGGTATTGCCCAACAGGCGCGCACCGTCGGCAGCCCAGCCGGTTGACGAACCAAACACTGGGTGTGGCTCGCCAAGCGTACTCGGCGACGGACCGGAGAATATCACCGGCACATCCCAAGGCGCACCGTCAGCGTCGGGCGTGGCGTCGTAGCCCGAGGTCGGTCCGGTAAACCACCCCGAAGCACCGCGCCGGCCATGAACGGCATTGCTCATCGAATTGATCGGCTCGTTTTGCAGATGCAGCGTGAGCGCGTGGATGCGATTGTCGGTCTTTTCGGCTGTGCCGTCGCCATCGGCGTCGAGCACGCCGGTGTTGGTCAATTCCAACTCGATGACAATGAAGTCGTTGAGGTTGGCGTGGTTGGCGGCAAACTGCCGCATCCGCCAGCGCACATCAACGCCTAAGTTGGTCGGCATCGCGCCTTCGTAGCGCATTTCATTGCGGTCTTCATCAACCCAGTAGGCACCCGGGCTGGTAAAGTTGCGCCCCGCATCGCCAGCCCCGGCCAAATTGCTGGTGTAGAAGCCGTGCAAGTACTGCTTGGCTCGGGGCGCATTGCTGTCCGTGGTGATATTGATCTCTTCGGGGCTGTATTCCGACATCTGCAAATCCTGGCCCCAAGGCAGGTGCAGATTTTCGCCGCCCGGATAGGTTTGGGTCGGCGTCGTCCACTGGCGATCCCAGTTGCCGACGCGGAAGAGGGTAAAACGCGCGGTCGGATCGTCATCGGTTTCGCGATACCAAGAGCCGGCGTTGCTGGGGAAAAAGGAATCCCACAGATCGCCAGCCGTGAACACGCCGCCCTCTTGCGCGGCAATCGTTCCGGCCGTGGCGACCACCAACACGGTCGCCAGCCGGGACGCAATTTTCATGCGTTTAATCATCTTAGCATTCCTCCTAGAAATCCACGGTGACGCCTAAATTGGCCATGCGCGGGATGTCGTAAATCGCCTGACTCTGGCCGGTAAAGGCCCGGTTGAGGTTGCCCGTCGGGTCTCCATCTTCCTCCCACTTGGTGGTAGAGGCGATGTTGCGATTGTCCCACGTCAGGATATTCTCGCGATCGAAGAGATTGCGCACCTCAAAGAAGGCCCCTAGCGACAAGCCGCCCAACGCAAGGCCGCGGTGGAGCCGCAGGTCTGTGCGCATATTCCACGGGGCCTGCCGGGTCTCGCGCGCACGCGGATCTTCCGTGGTGGCTGTCACATTGTAGTTGAAGCCGCTATCAGCCGTCGAGATCAAGGTCAACCCAACCTCTGCTGGCAACTCGGCCAACAGTGTAAC
>JAPPEF010000266.1 GCA_028875335.1 Gemmatimonadota bacterium | reverse complement strand
CCCAGCGGCGACCCCTCATAGCCGGTGAAATAGGTCTGGTTGACGTGGCCGGTGGCTTGATCGCGCTCCTGTTTTTCGCGCACGAGGCGCACAATCGCCTCCATGCCCGTGAGAAAAACCCGGCCATCTCGCTGTAGAAATTTGTCCTGAATGTCCAGCTTCATAAGAAACTCTTGAGCTACGCCCTCCCGTAGCTCTTGTCCGTTATCCTATATTGTATATATAATAGACAACAGTACTGAAGACGCACGCCAACCTTTAATCCACAACGTCGAGTTTAACAATGGCCGAAACGATTGACGAACTCACCATCCAGTACGAGGAAGACGGCAAAGTCTTGCGCAAAGAAGTGGCCAAGGAAGTGCTCAGCAAAGGGGCTTGGGCGACGATTATGTACCTCTACCAAGACCTCGATCGCAAAACCGGCGAGTACGGCCCGAGCAAAATATCCATTCGCCGCTACCAGAAGCGCGACGGCACCTTTTTGCAGCGCAGCAAATTCGAGGTGTCAAGCGCCGCGCAGGCACGCGCGATCTGCGACAAGATACAGGACTGGTTCCCCCCAGAATAGACGCGCCGCTCACCCTGCTCGGCTAGCGACCTTCACCGGCACGCGATGCCAGCCTGTGCGGCCATCGTACAGATCGGCTCCCGCGTCGGTCCGCGGCTGAGATTTCCCCTCGCTATCCGTTGCCCGCGCAACGATCTCGTACTCGCCCGACGCGGGCAATGCCCATTCGTAGGCCCACGTGACCCAAATGTTGGGCAAGCGCTGGGTGGTAATCTGCGCCTCGTGCCAAGCTCGCCCGCCATTGGTGCTGACCTTGACCGATTCGATTGTGCGCTCGCCGGCCATGGCGATCCCGTGAATAATAAAAGGGCTGCCTTCGACCCCGCGCAGGGTTTGCAGCACCCTTGTAACGCCGCCGTTATCTGGATCTTTCACATCGTCCCACACCGACAGGGGCGCGTCAATCCGCGAATTCACGGTCGCTACGGCCGGGTCCGACCACTTGATGGACTTGTTCTCGGGCTTGCTTTCCCAATAGCCGAGATACTCTTCGTCAATCAACTCGATACGGGTGATCCATTTGGGCATCTTCTGGCCGTAGTGCCCGGGGTTTATCAAGCGCAGGGGAAACCCGTGCTTAGACGGCAGCGGCTCGCCATTCATTTCCCAAGCGAGAATCACCTCGTCGCGCAGTGCGCGATCCAGTGGAATCGACGTGGTATAGCCATCGGAACTGTCACTGTAAAACTTGACTCGGATCGCCTCGCTCTTGATCCCAGCTAGGTTAAGAACCTCAGACAGCGGAGTCCCGCCCCACTCGGCATTGCCCACCAACGGCCCGCCGATCCAGTTGCCAATGCACTGCATGGTCAAGACCTGCCGCTGCATGGGCAGCGCGGTAATATCCGCGTACGTCCAATCCGTGCGGGGCTGGTCCACCAACCCATCCACCGCCAAGCGCCAACTATTGGCCGAGATCTTCGGGTCGTAATTTTTCCCCTTAATCGACTGGAGATAGTGCCGCGCATTGGAAGTAATCGGCGGCAGCGGTAGCATGTCTGCCATCTCTTCCACGGACATCTCTTCCATGTCCATGTCCATAATGTCCATGTCCGGCCCGGTGGGCATGCTCTTGATGCGCACCTCGTTGCCGTCGCAACCCCAAGTGGGGAGAATCGCGGTGGCGATAACCGCCCCGCTCGACTTGAGAAACTGACGTCTAGTTGATCTGTTCATGACAACTCCTTCAGCGAATGAGGGCTAACCCCACGCCCAACGACGACCCAGCCCCGATGTTCTCTCCATTGAAAACCGACTTCCACAACAAGTCGATCCACAGCGGGCCAGCCACCTGTACGGCTACATTGCCACCCACTTCGGTGAAATCCCCCTCCGAGACCTGCACTACTCCGACCAGCCCACCCTCCGAGTCCGCCGCGAGGGTGTACACACTGGCGACAAAGCCCTTGGCGAACAGCCACGGACGCGGCGTGGCCCCCAACTCGACAAAATAGGACACCTGGTTGGAAAACGGGCCGCCGCGCAGCTTGTACCCCACCTCACCACCCGCGTAGAGCGGTAGCGGATAGAGCGACAGCCCCGCCAACAGCCGCGCCCCCTGTTCGGAATAACCAGTGCCAAGGGCCGGATCGTAATCTCGATTGTACCCGCTGGGGAACGCGACATCGA
>JAPPEF010000279.1 GCA_028875335.1 Gemmatimonadota bacterium | reverse complement strand
AAGAACGCCGAGGCTTCTAGCGGCTCGTATTTTTCTTGGTCGTACATGGCCTGCCGCAGCTCGCAACCGGCAGTGCCAATCAGCAACAGCGCGACTCCCAACAGGGCAGCTATCCGTCGCTTGGCGATGGTCATTTCACTTTTCAACTTCGACAACCTCATGCGGATTCAGGCCGCGCAGAAATTCCTCGGTTTTTTCGCGGTCGAACTGAGGATCTTCGGCCTCGATGCTGAGAAAGAAGCGATCTTGACTGGCGCGGGCGAAATTGGGTGCGTTGAAGACCGGGTGATAAGGCTGGGGCAAACCGTTGGCGATGAACATGCCAAAGGCCGAACTGAGCGCGGCAAAGAGAATGGTCAGCTCAAAGGTTACCGGGATGAACATCGGCCCGCTGTGCAAGGGCTTGCCGGCGATATTGAGTGGATAGTCGATGGCCGAAACCCAATAGCACAGGGAATAGCCCGTGATGGCACCAAGCAGACCAAAGGCGAAAACGAGCCAAGGCAACCTAGTGCGTGGAAAGCCGATGGCCTCGCCTAAGCCGTGGACGGGCATAGGCGAATAGGCATCGATCTTGCGATAGCCAGCGGCAAAGGTAGCCTTGGCCGCGGCCAGCAAGTCGTCGGGAGATTCAAATTCGGCCAGCAGGCCGTATTGCGTTGATTCTTCGTGCTGCTGCATAAGTTCAATGGCTCACTTGTGGTCTCCGGAGACCAGCAGATTGCGGATCTCGTGGATGGAAATCATCGGTAGGCCGCGGACGAAGAGAAAAAACAGGACGATGAACAGGCCGATGGTCCCCGCGTAGATGGCGATGTCCCAGATCGTCGGGTGAAACATGTCCCAAGAAGAGGGCATAAAATCCCGGTGTAGGCTCGTGACGACGATGATAAAGCGCTCCAGCCACATGCCGACGTTGATGAATTGAGAAATGAAGAATAGCCAGAACATGCTCGTGCGGAAGTGCCTAAACCAAAGGAGCTGCGGCACGATTATGTTGCAGACAATCAAAGCCCAGTAGAAGGGGCCGTACGGGCCATGCATGCGGTTTTGCATCATATAGCCCTCAAAGACACTGGCGCTGTACCAGGCGATGAGTTGCTCCATGAAATAGCCATAGCCCACAATCAGCCCGGAAGCCAACATGACTTTGGCCATGTTGTTTAGATGGCGCTCGGTTATGAAGTCGTCCAAGCCATAGATGAGACGCATGGGGATCATCAAGGTCAGCACCATAGCAAAGCCCGCATAGATCGCCCCGGCGACGAAATAAGGGGGGAATATGGTCGTGTGCCACCCGGGTATGAGCCCGACGGCGAAGTCGAGACTGACGACGCTGTGTACAGAAAGAACTAGGGGTGTGGAGAGGCCGGCCAGCAGGAGGGACGCCATTTCGTAGCGCTCCCAGTGGATGGCCGAGCCGCGCCAGCCGAGCGCGAATACGCCGTAGATGACTTGGGCTATGCGGTTTTTGGCGCGGTCGCGCAGGCTGGCTAAGTCTGGAACTAAGCCGACAAACCAGAAGACCAGTGACACCGTCAAATAGGTCGAGACCGCGAAGACGTCCCAGATCAGCGGGCTGCGGAACTGCGGCCAGATGTCCATGGAGTTGGGATAAGGCAACAGCCAGTAGCAAGCTAACCAAGGCCGCCCCGTGTGAAAGAGCGGAAACTGCGCGGCGCAGAGCACGGCAAAGATGGTCATGGCCTCTGCCGCGCGGTTGATCGAGGTGCGCCACCGCTGCCGGAAAAGCAGTAGAATCGCCGAGATCAGGGTGCCAGCGTGGCCGATACCGATCCACCAGACAAAATTGATGATGGCCCAACCCCAGCCTATGGGGTTGTTGATGCCCCAGATCCCCACGCCCTCAAAGAGCAGGTAGGGAACGCCTATCATGAACCCGTGCAGAAGCAAGAAGCCCAAAGCAAAGCAGAGAAACCACGCCAGCGGGGTGTTTTTGGTGAGGACGATCCCACTGATCTTGTCGGTGATCGAAGTGTACGAGGTCTGGCTCGGGCCGAGTTCCGATACTGGGGGGCGATAAGGCGTTTTCGCAGCTTCGGACATGCTAAGCCTCGGCAATCTTGGGATTCGGGTTTTTGATACTTGCCAAATACGTAGTGCGGGGACGCGTGTTCAACTCGGTGAGGATGCCGTAGTTGAGCGGCGATGCCTTGAGGGCAGTGACCCGGCTATTGGG
>JAPPEF010000133.1 GCA_028875335.1 Gemmatimonadota bacterium | reverse complement strand
TGAAGGGGCCTTCAGCCTTGAGCGCGTCGACTAGTTCCGCGGCCTGAACCGCGGCAACTAGCGTGTTAAAAGTGCCAGCCCCGATGGCAACGCCGACGATATCCTCGTCGTCCTGGGCTTGGGCTGGGCCTGCCCAAGCCGAAAGTGCCAGCACCATGAGCGTGGCAATACGGATGATATTCATGCGATTTCCTCCTATTGTAAAGGTGTATGGAGCCACTTTCGGCGTCCATTGTCTAATTAAGTGTAATTATTTGTCTATTATTTGTCAATATATTTTCTAAAATTATTTAGACAAAATTTAGACAATAGGTTAATTCACTATATTATGCAGGGGCTTTTAATGCGATGGGATTGTGGGCTGATACGTATCCAGCGAGACGCGAAAGGGCCTTTCGAGTGGATCCGCGTCGCGTTCGCCGACTTTGAATCTCGCTGCTAAAAAGAGAAGTTGAAGCCCAGCGTGGGGATTATGGGCAATTGCTTGATCTTGCGCGGATCGACTTCGGGATCGACCGAATCAAGCTGCACAAACCACTCGTTGCGGCGGCTGTACACATTGAATATCTGCACGTAAAACTCGCTGGCAGTTCCTCGCAACTCGAACGAGCGACTAGCGCTGACATCGAGGCGGTGATAGGGCTGTAGGCGGGCGCTATTGCGCTGGACAGGTGACTCGGAAACCGGCGTAAATGCCTGCCCAGTGGCATACGCGAGGTTCGCGCCGAGCCGCCATGAGCCCACCTCGTAGGAGGCGACAAAAGACAGGTCGTGGCGGCGGTCGTACTTGGGGGGAAAGGGACGGCCATCATTGAGTTCTGGAAATGTCCGCCGCGTCCAACCGAGCGCGTAGCCGATCCACCCGGTGAGCGCGCCGGTGCGCCGCTGTAAAAAGACCTCGATTCCTCTGGCCCAGCCCGTGCCGCCGCTTTTGAATACCGCTTCCGAGTGCGTGGCCTCGCTGTCGTCGGGCAGTTCGGTATCCACGGTCACTAAGTTGGCGAGGTCCGTGTAATAGGCATCCACGGAAAGCAGATAGCGCGGCCAAGGGGTCCACTCGACGCCAGTGACGGCTTGATAGGATCGCCCCGGCTCGACGGTGTCGTCCAAAGGCACCCAGAAATCGCCGCCGCTGAAGGCTTCGGTGGTGATCAGTTGCAGATGTTGGCGATACACGCCGCCGCCGGCTTTGACGCGGATTTTGTCGCTCAACGCTTGACTCAGGGACAGCCTCGGCGTGAAGTGCCAGCGATTTCCTTCGCTGAAGTACGTCCCTCGTCCGCCTAGCTGCACCCGCGTGGTCAGCCCGAGCCGCCACTCGTCCTGCACGTAGCCTTCCAACAACACTGGCTCTTGGCGCAAGTCGAGCTGGGTCCGCTCGTTGAAAGACCGGACAAAGTGAAACTCGAACAGGGTGGCTAACAATCCCAAAGAAAGTGTGTGATGGCGGTTGGCGAAGTAATCCAAGTCGCCTTTGAGCGACAGGTCGCGGCTGCTGTTGGCGATGCGGACGGGCGCGTCGAGGAAACGAAGCGCGACGATGCTTTCGTATGACGAGCCAGCGGCCATGAGGTGGCCGAACAGAGCCGGTGAGAACGCGCGCGTCCAGCGCGTAGTCAGGACGCGGTTGCCCCAGCGCATATCGACGAAGGACTCTTCGTCGTCTTCTAGTTCAATCCGCAGGTCGTCTTGGCCCCAGTACGCGCCCGCGGTGTAGGTGGCGTCGCCCCGCCGTTGGTTGATGTTGCCGTTGAGGTCGTAGAAGAAATAGTTCAAGGGGATGTCTTCCCCGCGTGCGCGGAGGGCGCTGAATACGCCGTCCAAGTAGGTGCGGCGACCGGCCAGCATCCACGAGCCCTGTCCGACGGGCCCCTCGGTAAGCAAGCGCCCCGAAATCAGGCTCACGCCGCCGCGTCCGCTAGTCCGCTTGCGGTTGCCTTCGCGATTGCTCACGTCGAGCACCGCCCCGAGCGTGCGGCCGTACGGAGCGGGATAGGCTCCCTTGTACAGATCGACCTTCTTAATGGCGTCTGGGTTGAAGGTCGAGAAAAGCCCGAACAGGTGGGAGGGATTGTACAGAGGGGTTTGGTCGAGCAAGATGGCCGTCTGGTCGGGGCCGCCGCCGCGCACGTACAAGCCGCTGCTGATATCCGCAACCGCTTGGATGCCCGGCAGTAGCTGTAAGCCGCGCAAGAGATCGG
>JAPPEF010000029.1 GCA_028875335.1 Gemmatimonadota bacterium | reverse complement strand
TGTTTCTAGTGCGCGGGGAAGGGGGGCCACTGGGAGAGCGGTACACGGATTTGCGACCTGAGTAACTCGCTGCTTGTACACTTAGGAGGAACCCCTAATGGCCTACGTATCTATTGAAGCTAAGACCCGCCAAACCCCACCCCATTGGGCTGTGCGCCAACGCGACTTGATCGCTTTGATGGATCGCGCCGCCCACCCCTTTGTCGAACACAGCACCCGTCCAGACGGCACCCTGATTCAGCGCACAGAGTGGACCAGCATGGACGGCACGGACAATGGCTACGAGGCATTCCTATCCTTCCCCCTGTTTTACCTGCTGGGCGGTGGCGAGCATATCTACCAGATTGCCTGCAAAGAGTGGGACGCTATCACGTGGCAGTACGCCAATTACGGCACGGTCGAGCGCGAGTTTGTCACTGGCTTTGACTGGTTCCACCACTCCGAAAGCTATACCTACATCTACTATTTGGCGCTGGCCGATCCCGCCCACCTCATCAACCGCACCCGCGCTCTGCGCTACGCCGCCATGTACACCGGTGCCGACCCGCTGGCACCCAATTGGGATGCCCAACGCAGAATGATTCGCTCGCCGCTCAACGGCAGCAAGGGCCCGCGCTTTGTCACTACTCAAGTCGATTGGGATTACCATCGGCCCATCCTGGCCGACTATCTGGCACCCTTTGAGGACATTCCAGGTGCCGACAGCTCTGATCCGCTCTTCAAGGTCGATTGGACGGATGACGAAGTATTCGCCCGGGTCCTCGACTTGATCAACCGGCGCATGACTCGCTGCGATGTGCCTCTCAATCTGAGTGTTGCCAGCTTGATCACCAACGCCTATCTCCACACTGGCGACGATCAATACAAAACTTGGGTGCTCGATTATTTGCAGGCGTGGGAGGAGCGCTGTGCGGCCAATGGCGGCATCATGCCCGACAATATTGGGCCCGAGGGAACCATTGGTGAGTTGATGGACGGCAAGTGGTGGGGTGGGTACTACGGCTGGCGCTGGCCGCACGGCGCGCGCAATATCGTCGAGCCGGCCCTAGTGGCCGGCAGTTGCGCCCTGCTGATGACTGGCGATGATTCCCATTTGGACTTGGCCCGCTCGCAACTCGACATGCTGTGGGAACTGCGGCGCGAGGAGGACGGTCGCGTCAAGGTGCCAGCCCGCCACGGCGACCAAGGCTGGTTTGATTTTCGGCCACCCGATCCCTACTTATACATTCATTTATACTACTTGAGCCAAAGCGAGCGAGATTTGGCTCGCCTCGACGAAGTCTTTCCCGACCGCGCCGCTTTTGCCGGTCTGCCCCCCGACTGGGGCGCGGCCAAAGCCGGCATCTGTCCGCCAATGGCTTGGTTCGCCTTTACCGAAGGCAAAAACTTAGGCTACGTCGATCAGGTGATCGACTCGACCTACTCCAGCATCTGCCACAGTCTGAATCGCTTAGAGAACGACGACAGCGATCCTGAAACGCGCGAGTGTTATCACTTCCAGAGACTCAATCCCGTGCTGCCCGAAGCCCTGATCCAGATGGCCTTGGGCACGCCTTCGGCGATCTACAACGGCGGGATGCTTCAGGCCCATGTGCACTATTTCGACCCGCAGCGCCGTCGCCCCGGTCTGCCTGAGTACGTCGCGGCTCTAGTCGATCGGGTCAGCGCCGACGAGGTCAGCCTAACGCTGGTGAATACGGATCCGGTGGAAGGCCGCAATGTACTGTTGCAAGCCGGTTCCTTCGGCGAGCACCAATTCACTAACGTTCAACTAGAAAACGAAGACGGCCAAGATCAGTCCATTGAGGTAGAGGATCAGTACCTCCAGGTGCATTTGGGACCGGCAGCTCAGGCTCGCTTGCATCTTGGGCTGGAGCGCTTTGCTCACCGACCCTCCTACAGCTCTCCTCTTCGCTAGGCAAATACGAGCGGCTGATAAAAGTCGGGCTGGTGAAAGCTGGGATTGGGTGTACCCACGGGTGCCCACGAACCCCAGTGAGGATGGGAGGTGCGGTCGCCGCACTTGTAGAAGTTGCCCTGCCACTGGGTGCCGGGTACTGGCGTCTGGGCACCGAAATACTGGGCGAAGAGGACGAAGGGAACGCGGTACTCGACCGCCCAAGTCGTGGGGGAGGTGAGCTCTGGCTCGACGATCTTGGGGAGGGTTGTGGCGATGCGGATGGTGGAGCCGTCGGCATCGCTGACGTTTTCAGTTTCTCGGCCTTGGGCGCGCTCGGCGGCTGAGGGGCAGCGGTGCAGGAGCATGGTGCCGCCGCAATTGACCTCGAAATTGAAGTAAGCCTGCGAATCGGGCAGGGGTGCGACGAAGAACTCGACGCAGGAATCGGTGCAGACTGAATCTTGGAAGCGCTCGGCCACAGCGCGGACGTAGCGATCCTCGACGCGGAAGATAATGGATAGTGCCCGCTCGTCGTAGAGCACGCGCGCTTGAGTGCGGGGACGGTGGCCGGAATCCTCCCAGGGAAAGAGGGTAATCTCTAGAGTCTCGGCCGCCTGCCACTGGGGACGCTCCCAATCGGCGTCGGGAAGGTCGAGGCCGTCGGCGCGATGAATGGTGTAGTGCATGGCAGACATAATACGCAATGGCGAAGCCGCGTGAAAGTGGCTCCGCACTGTTTGACGGGGAGTATGGTCTCCAGTATTTTCCTAGCAACTTGTGGAGCGACCAGCAATTGGTTGCTGGTCGCCTTTTTGCGAAAGGGATACACGTTGCGCCGAGCAATTTTTTCCTCCATTGCCGCGCTGCTCCTCGCCGGAGCGGCCCAGGCCCAGATAAAAACCATCGTCACCGATCACTTCCGGGTCCATTTCTCATTGGGGGCCGAAGGCACCGCGCGCCGCGTAGCCGAAACCTGCGAGGAGGTCTTTCCCACCCTCGCGGCGGCCTACGATTACTACGACGACTTCCGCACCATCCACGTCATCGTCCTCGACAACTCCGACCGGCTGGGCAACGGTTGGGCCAACTACTACAGCAATACCATGGCCATTTGGGCCACTAGCCTCGACTTTGAGTTGCGCGGCAGTCACGATTGGATCAAAAACGTGGTCACGCACGAGTTGACGCACATCATTACGCTCAACAAGGCGCGCAAGAAATGGCCCTTCCAGTTCGCGCTGCTGTCGGTCTCGCGCTTTGACTCCAATCCAGACATCGCGTTTCAATTCCCGCTGTACCATCTCAATACCCCGCGCGGCTGGGTCGAGGGCATCGCCCAGTACGGAGCGCACAAATTCGGCTACGACGCTTGGGATTCGCACCGCGACATGTTGTTGCGGATGGCGGTGCTCGAAGACGACCTGCTCTCGTGGGAGGAAATGGGGACGGTCTTGGATCGCATGGGCAAGTTCTACGGCGAGTTCGTGTACAATCAGGGCTACGCGATGATGGTGTACCTCCACGACCAGTACGGTGCCGAGAAGGTCGATGAACTGACGCATCAGGTCGGCTCGATGAGCTTCGATCCGGCCATTCGCCGGGTGTTGGGCATTTCCGCGGATCAGTTTTACGCGGATTGGGTTGCCTTTTTGGCCGAGAATTACGGTCGCCTCGAATCCGAGATTCGCGGGCAGGGCTTCTTTGAAGGGATGCCGCTGGACGAGGTCAACGAGGGCGTGCTCGAATACCATCCCGCGCTGTCGCCGGACGGCAAAAAGCTGGCGTACCTCACCAGCGAGAAACAGGACTATGCGATCACGAGCCTCAAGATATACGATTTCGAGACACAAAAAAAGACCAAGCTCAAAGGCTGGATAGATACGCGAATTAGCTGGTCCCCCGACGGGGAGGAGATTGTCTTCGTCCGCAACAAGGGCGGCTTTAACGATCTCTATATCTACAACTTGGCCGAGGACAAGGAGCGCCGCATCAGTGCTAGGCTGCGCGCCAAAGACCCCTCGTTTTCTCCCGATGGCCAGCGCATCGCCTTTGTGCACAATGAGGACGGGACCAACAACCTCGGTCTCATAGACCGCGACGGCACGGACGTAGTTTATCTGACGAACAACAACGACGCCACCCAATACATGGGGCCGCGCTTCTCGCCCGACGGCGAGTGGCTGCTTTTCAGCGTGTTCCGCGGCGAGGACCGCGACATTGCTATGATTCGCGCCGATAGCCCGCCGCGGCCAAAGATCTTTGAGAAGGCCAAAAAGAAAAAGAAGAGCGAAGACGACGAAGACGAGGAGGAAACAGAAGAAACCATCGACGTCTTTCCCGATACGGTTGCCTTTGCCCATCCTGACTCGTCGGGGTTCCGTGCGCTCGTCGCCTCGTCGGCCGACGAGCGCGATCCGTACTGGCTGCCCGATGGCTCGGGTTTTGTATTTTCGTCGGACCACAGCGGCATTTTCAACATCTACCGCTATCGCTTGGAGAACGACGAAGTCGAACAGCTAACCAATGTCATCGGCGGAGCCTTTGTGCCGACTGTAGCCGCCGACGAGAGCGTGGTGTACAGTGGCTACCGCTCCAACGACTATAGTCTCTATCGCTTCGAGATGGGCGAATTCGAGCGCGACGCGCACTTCGAGCCGGTGGTGATGCGCGACTATCGCTCCATCTTCGACGGCCTCAAGCTCGCCGATCAGTTCCAAGTCGCGACGTACAGAGGGCGCAACGTCTTGCGCTACATCCCGATTCTACAGGTCGGCCCCACGTATGTCGGCAACACTTTTGGCCTCAATCAAGCCAGCGGCGGCTTGCAGTTTACCACCGGCGACATGTTCGGTGGCCAGGAGTTGACGGCTTGGGGCATTGCCGGCAAGAACATGCGAAGTGCCACAGATCTCAATACGGATGTCGGCTTCTTCTACGAGCGCCGGCTCCGGCCACAAGTGGGTAATAACCGGACTTTCAACCCCTCGTTTTACATAGCGGGCCGGCGGCGCGAGATCGACAACTTGATCAAGGACAGCCAGGTCACGGTCGATACGCTCGAGGTGGGCAATGTCTATCCGGTCCCAGTCGATTCGGTCACCAGCTTGCTCATTCCAGCGGCCCAGCAATACATCTATCAGGGCATTAGTCGCCATGATCTGTTCAAGACCGCCTTGGGGCAACTCGCCGTGGGCGTTGATGTGCCGATGACCCGGCGCACCGAGTTGAACGCCCTCTACATATGGCGCAACTACTCCGAGGGCTGGTCCTTGCGCCACTTCCGCAGCCAGAACCAGATCTATGTGGGACAGCAGAAATATTCAGACTCAGACACTACTATGTATGACGTGTCGGCTATCTTAGACCCGGCGCTTTTGGCCCAAGACACCCTGTTGGTGAACAACGAGGATCCGCTGAAATTCTACGGCGATCTCAGCTTTTTTCGCACGCATATGTTGAGCATGGCTTGGCGCTATCGGAAAATCAATCCCACGGCCGACCGCTTGATCAGCCCATCGGGCCGCGCCGTGGCTTTAGTCTATCGCTATTTGATGCCGACGGTAGCCGATTCGCTAGCCCAGCAAACATCCACCGATGGAGTCCCCCGCGATCAGTTTGCCGGCGTCGAGCGCCGCATGCGGGTCAACGAATACATAGCTGCATACAATGAGCGAATCAAGTTGCCGTTCGACAATTCGCTCAACATTGAGTTAATTGGCGCGTACAAAAACGTTCGCCTCAAGCCCCGCTTTACCGAAGACGGCGGGTTTTTTGAGGGCCGCTACTACTGGCCGCTGCGCTACTATATCGGCGGGCGCAACTTCCTCAGCGGCTACCCCTATTTCACCGACTCGGGTACCAAATTGCTCTACGCCCGCGTCGGCTACGGGTTTCCGATTCTCAAGCGCATCAGCAGCCGCTTTATCAACTTCAACTTTTCCAAGCTCTACGCCGAGCTATTCGCCGAAGCCGGGGTGGTGGGCAACTTCTCGCGCTTTGAGGATATTGACTTCTGGTCGGGCGAGCGATGGCGGTCTTTGCCCAATACCGACAAATTCCTGACCAACGTGGGTGGCGAGTTGCGGCTACAGCTTTTTACCTTCTACCGCATCCCCATGTTTGCCTATTTCCAAGTAGCGCATCCGCTCAATCGCGACCGGGTTTCTAGCGGCGAGGACGCCCCCCTGATCGATAAGTGGCGCTACTACTTTGGGTTCGGACTGTGAAACGCGAAGATCGTCAGGCGGGCAAAGTCGATTTGCACAAGCTGGCCTTGCGGCTCAAGGTGATAGAAATGATCGGCATATACGCCCACCGCCGCCGCCTCGACGAGGCCTATGTACGTTGGTATCGCTTGATCCAGCCCAACTGATCTTCAAGTTCGGTCTTGCTGCAAGATTCTGAGCGCGAGTTGGGCGTAGCTTAAGCTGGAGACGACGACCAAGGCCGCTGCCGCCATGACTAGTCCCGTGCGCAAGCTAGCCGGGGTCTCGATGACGTAGCTAAGGGCCGTAAGTACCATGCAGAAGGTTGTGTATTTGCCCCAGCGATTGGCGGCAATGACCAGCCCCTGTGAACGCAAGAGCAATCCCCCCACCAGTACGATTCCCAAATCGCGGACAAAGAGCATCCCCAAGAGCCACAGCGGCAAATCGCGCCAGAGGACTAACCCGCTGAGCAGGCAGGCGAGGAAAATCTTATCGGCCAGTGGGTCGAGTATTTTGCCGAGGCGGGAGACTTGGTTGTAGCGCCGCGCCACCCAGCCGTCGCCGATGTCCGTGATACCGGCAATGAGCAGCAGGAGTACGGCTTGGAGTTGGGCCGCCGGCCCTTGGGCGATGAAGTAGAGCAGAAAGGGGATGAGCAGAACTCGCAGGACGCTGAGGAAATTGGCCAACATTGCCGGGCTATTGCAGCATTTCGCGGGCGTGTTGGCGCGCCGTATCCGAAATGGTCTCGCCGGCCAACAGATAGGCAATTTCTTCGGCGCGGGCTGTTGCTTCGAGTAGCACGACCTCGGTGGTGGTCCGCTGCTGCCCTTGCTGCTTGCGCACGGAAAAGTGCTGGTCGGCGAGGCTGGCAATCTGCGGTAGGTGGGTGATGGCAATGGTTTGGTGCGCCGCGGAGAGGGATTGTAGCTTGCGGCCGACGGCCGCGGCGATGCGCCCCGAGATCCCAGCGTCGATTTCGTCGAAGACCAAGGTTGAAACGAGGTCGCGCCCGGCGACCGCTTCCTTGAGAGCCAGCATCACGCGCGAAATCTCCCCGCCCGAGGCAATGCGCACTAGGGGATGCGGGGGTTCGCCGGCATTGGCGGAAATGTGGAAGGCAATGTGCTCCATGCCGTGCGCTCCCGCCGCGTAGCGACGCCCGTCGCGCTCAATCGTCCCCTCCGGATCCTCGGCAGTTATCAACTCGATATAGAACTGGGCCTTGGCCATTCCCAACTCCCCGAGGGCAGCGATTAGCGACCGAGACAAGGTGGTGCTGGCCTGCTGACGAGCCGCAGAAAGGTCGAGACAATAGGCGGCAAACTCGGCGAGTGCTTGATCGTGGTGCTCGGCCGCTCGGGCCAACTCGTCGCGGAGTCGGTCAGCGCGGTCCTCTCGCGCCGCAAGCTCGCGGGCGCGTTCTAAAACGGCATTGAGGGTGCCGCCGTATTTCTTTTTGAGAACGCGTAGGCCGTCGCGGCGCTCGCGCAGTTCGTCGGCCCGCCCAGGGCGCACCTCGATTCCGCGGGCGTAGTCGCGGAGTTGGCTGGCGAGATCTTCGACCTCGTAGATCAGCTCTTCTAAGGCCGCGGCTTGGGGGCCGAGCGCAGGGTCGATTTCGCGGAGTCGGTCGAGTTGACGACGCACTTGGCCGAGGATCTCGTACACCGCGCCTTCGCGCTGATAGAGTCGGTCGTGGAGTTGAAGGCCGCCTTGGGATAGAGTCTCGGCGTTGTCGAGTACTTGCAATTCGCGTTCTAACTCGGCCTCTTCGCCCGGTCGGGGTGCGAGGCGGCGGATCTCTGCTAACTGGAAGGAGTGCAGATCGTCTTCGGCTGCAAGCGCATCGCGCTCTGCGCGCAGCCGGTCGAGGTGGGCCACGCTATCGCGGTAAGCGCGCCAGTGCTGTTCCACGAGGCGGCGTTGGTCGTCGAGGCCGGCAAATGCGTCGAGAAAACGGGCGTGGAACTTGGGATCGAGTAGCGATTGGTGTTCGTGTTGGCCGTGCAGGTCAACCAAGATCGAGCCGATTTGCTTTAGCTGCTTGATTGGTTGACCTTGGCCGTTGACAAAGGCCCGCGAGCGGCCTCGGCCGCGAATCTCGCGGCGGAGGATGAGTTGCCCGTCCTCCAAGAGAACGCCCAGATCGGCTAAACGCGCGATTTGATCTTGATCGTCAAGTTCAAAAAAGCCCTCCACCGCGCACGAGTTAGCCCCTTTGCGCACTAGCTCAGCGCTGACGGGACCACCGAGGATGGAGTTGAGGGCACCGATGAGAATGGACTTGCCGGCCCCAGTTTCGCCGGTGATGACGTTGAGGCCAGGACCGAATTCGATTATCGCCTCTTCGATGAGGGCAAAGTCCTTGATGTAGAGGCGAGTCAACATCGGGCCGAGGCCGAGGGGTGGCTATTGGTCGTCTTCGTCGTCCAGAAAGGAGAGGCGAAACTGGCCCTCGGCGTCGGCGGTGAGGACTTGGACGCGCTCGCGAGTCTGGTCGAGCCACTGGCTGCAAGCGCGCGAGGCGGCGACGCCCTTTTCAAATACTTCGAGGGCCTCTTCGAGCTTGAGATCGCCCGCTTCGAGGCGCTGGACGCTCTCTTCGAGCACGGCTAGGGATTCTTCAAAAGATTCACTCATCGAGTTTCTCCTCCACACGGCAGATGGCACCTCCGCGGCGAAAGCGCAGTTGCAGTTTATCGCCCGGCTGAAGCTCGTCGCTGTCGCGGACGAGGTGTTTGTGGGCAACGTGTTCCACTAGGGCAAAGCCGCGCGCCAAGCTCGTGAGCGGGCTGAGGTCGTCGAGGCGGGTGGTGGCGTTGGCTAGGGCCTCGACCCGAGTGCGCAAAAACCAATCGAAAGCAGTAGAAAGGGCTTGGCGCCGCTCGTCGAGGTGTAGGCTTTGTTGCTGCAACCGGTCGTCGAGGCGTGCGCGCAGACGGCTCGGGTCGCAGTGGCGCAAGCGCTCCTCTAAGGAGCTGAGGTAGCGCTCCATTTCCGCTAGCAAGCGGCCTTGTTGTTCGGCGACCCGCTCGCGCAGGGCACTGCGTTCACGGGCGACCATTTCGGCTGCGGCTGAGGGAGTCGGGGCGCGACAGTCGGCCACGTAGTCGGCGATGGTGTAATCGATCTCGTGGCCGACGGCAGAGATGACGGGCTGGGACGACTGGTAGATAGCCCGAGCGACGGATTCGTCGTTGAAGGGCCAGAGGTCTTCTGGCGCGCCGCCACCGCGACCGACGATCAACACATCGATGTCGTCTAATTGATTTAAACTGGCGATGGCTTCGGCGATCTCAGTAGCGGCCCCCTCGCCTTGGACCCGAGCGGGGCAGAGAACGATTTCGATATCCGGGGCGCGGCGGTCGAGGACTTGGATGATGTCGCGGATGGCCGCGCCGGTTGGCGAGGTCACTACGCCGATTTTGCGGGGATACGGGGGTAAGGGGCGCTTGCGGCTTTCGGCGAATAGCCCTTCGGCCTCTAGGCGGTTTTTGAGTTGCTCAAAGGCGATGGCCAACTCGCCGACGCCAGCGGGTTTGATTTGTTCGGCATAGAACTGGTACTTCCCCCCTCGCTCGTACACGGAGATATGTCCATAGACTTGCACCTGCATGCCCTGTTGGGGAATGAAGGAGAGCGAGTTGGCCTGCCATTTGAACATCACTGCGCTTAGCTGGCTCGCATTGTCTTTGAGCGTGAAATAGCGGTGGCCAGAGCTGTGGTGGTTGTACTGAGAGATTTCGCCTTCGACCCAGCATTTGGGCAGGTTTTCCTCGAGCAGGCCCTTGACTTGGTTGGTGATTTCGGAGACCGAGTAAGGCCGGTGGGCTGCGTCTTCGGCGTCGGTCCAGAAGACCGGCTCTTGAAAGGACATAGGTCCTCCGGTTGGGGAAGCGGAAGCCGATTGGAGCAAACAGGATAGGCCGCCGCAGGGGCGAGGTCAAGGCTCCGCTAGCTGCAATCGCTCGATCCGAATAGCCCGGCCGCTTATCTCGTCGGCTTCGACGAGCGCGCCGCAGAGGACCGCTTTGCCGTCGGCGGGTTTGAAGCGGGTGGGTACTTGGGTGAGGAAGCGTCGGATGGCCATTTCGGGACGCACGCCAATCACGGATTCGCGGGCGCCGGTCATGCCGGCGTCGGTTAGGTACGCCGTGCCTTTGGACAGGATGCGCTCATCTGCGGTTTGCACGTGGGTGTGGGTGCCGATGACCGCGGTGACCAATCCGTCGAGGTGGAAGCCCATGGCCATTTTCTCGGCTGTGGCTTCGGCGTGGAAATCCACAAAGATTAGAGGAGTCTCTGCGCGCAGGCGTTCGACTTCGGCGCGGCCCGTGCGGAAGGGGCAATCGATAATGGGCATACCGGTGCGCCCTTGGAGACAGAGCACGGCTACCGGGGGACCTCCGCGTGCGGCAACGACGGTCGCACCTATGCCCGGGGCCTCTTTTGGGTAGTTGAAGGGGCGCAGGACGCGGTCTGATTGGTCTAGGTACGGGATGAACTCGCGGCGATCCCAGACGTGGTTGCCGCTGGTGATGATGTCGGTACCATAGCTGTGCAACTTGTGCGCGATGCGGTCGGTGAGACCAAACCCTCCGGCTGCATTTTCACCGTTGGCGATTACTAGAGAGACTTCGCGCTGTTGCACCAACTTGGGAATCAGAGCCGCGGCGACTCGGCGACCCGGCTGGGCAAAGATATCGGCAACGAAGAGAATGTTCACCGCGCGTAGGACTCGGCGCGCATTTCGCGAATGATGCAGACGCGCAACTGACCGGGATATTCGAGCTGTTGCTCGATTTTGTTGGTGATTTCGTCGGCGAGTTGTTCGGCATACGTGTCGTCCACCACCCCACTATCGACCAAGACCCGAACTTCCTTGCCATTTTGCAGAGCAAAAGCTTGCTTCACGCCTACGTAATCGGCCGCGAGTTCCTCAATGTGGTGTAAGCGGCGGATGTACTCCTCGACTTTTTCCTTGCGGGCACCCGGGCGGTGGGTGGAGATCTCATTGGCGGATTCGACGAGTACGGCGATGGCCGAACGCGAGGGCGTGTGCTTGCTGTGGGTTTCGATGATCTGCACGACTTCAGGGCTTTCGCCGCACTTGCGGGCCAGTACGGCGCTGCTTTGCGCTGGGTCGTTGCCCAACTCGAAGTCTTGTGCCTTGCCCATGTCGTGCAAGAGACCAGCGCGGCGGGCCAACGTCACGTCGAGGTCGAGCATCTCGGCCATCATGCCGGCTAAGAACCCGACTTCCTTGCTGTGGACCAACAAGTTTTGACCGTAGCTGGTGCGGAAACGGAGCTTGCCCAGAATTTCCAATAGCGGCTCGGCCAAGTCGTGAATACCGAGGTCAAAGGCGGCTTTGGAGCCGGACTCGCGGATCATCTCCTCGACAGTGCTGCGAGCCTTGTCGTACACTTCCTCAATGCGCCCGGGATGGATGCGCCCATCGCGGATGAGCGTTTCGAGGGTATGTCTGGCCACCTCGCGGCGCAGTGGATCAAAGCCCGAGAGCATGACCATGCTAGGGGTATCATCGACGATTACTTCGACGCCAGTGATCATTTCAAAGGAGCGGATGTTGCGCCCGTCGCGACCGATGATGCGTCCCTTCATATCGTCGAAGGGGATGGGTACTACCGAAAGCGTACTCTCGACGGTCAGCTCTCCTGCGAAACGCTGGATGGCGCGGGTGATGATTTCCTTGGCCTCTAGGTTGGCCGTGGCAATCGCGGTATCCTTGATCTCGCGGACCCTGCGGGCGGCGACTCGGCGCGCGCCCCCCTCTAGCTGATCAACGAGTATGCGTCGGGCCTCTTGCTGGCTGATGCCAGCCAACTCTTCCAGCTGCTGACTCTGCTGGTGGACAAGGTCCTGTGCTTGCGTCTCGGCTGCAGCTATGGCCGCCTCGCGGCGGTCGAGGTCCTGCTCGTTTTTGAGCTGTTCGCTCTCCTTGCTTGTGAGCAGGTCTATTTTGCGCTCTAGTTGCTGTTCGCGCTCTAGCAGCTTGGCCGCGAGGTCGCGCTGCGAGCGCCTCTGCGTCTCTTGTTCCTTTTCCAGCGGGGCGCGCTCGCTGTGCCACTCGTCTCTCGCTTCGAGCAAGGCATTTTTTTTCAGCACTTCGGCTTCTTGGCGGGCTCGAGAGACGATCTGATCGGCGGTAGCTTGAGTGCTGCGCAGTCTGTTGTTGCGCACTCGCTCATTTCCCAACCAGCCGAGGAGACAGCCGCCAGCAAAAAAGGCAAAGGCAGAACAGATTAGGACTATATAGTCAAACCCATTAAACATGGGTGTCTCTTTCTCATGGGGCTCGACGCCTTCGGGCATCGGGCCAGAGCACGGGGCGAACCCGGCTCAGCACACTGCTTCAGCGATCGGAACGGGGGGCTTCCACTTGGGCAAAAAGGTGCCCAAGCGAGGCTGCGAGTTGAGAAGTCCGCGAGGCGATATCAGCTTCGGCGGAAGCGTAGTCCTTCCGCAGGGTTAGGAGTTCCTCCACCAAGCTAAGACTAGCCAGGATAGCCACTTGGAGTGGGGAGCCACCTTTGATCTCGCGTTCGATCTCGTGCATGCGCACATCCAACATTTCGGCGAGCTTTTGCACGTGTTCGGCGGAGTGTTCTTGATCGACCCCTAGGGTGTAGTGCTTGTCGAATATTTTGACCACTACTTGGGACGACATACCTAGACCTCTTTCTCAGACATCGTTGTCCTGTTCGGCCTCTATGTGGGCCACTTCGACTTGATTGAACTATTTTTTCTTACTGCTGACGGTGCCGTCCAAGCGGCTGAGGAGCTGTTCAATGCGTCCTTTTATTACTTCTTTGTCCTTTTTGAACTGTTCGTTCTCACTGCTAGCGGCGCTGATTTTTTCTTCGAGGCTTTGGACTTCGGCCTGCAGGGTGTCATTTTTTTCTTCGAGACCCTGGACCTGTCCGGTCAGTTCGTCCTTTTCCTTGCGGAGCGTTTCGAGTACTCCCGTCAGGCGGTTGATGTGATGCTCAAGGCGTTCAAAATTTTCATTTACATCCATTGGGACGGCTGTACTCCTGATTGAGGTTGAGATTAGCGCAAACGAGCACCGAACCGCGTCTCGAGGCCCTTGAGCATTGAGGAGATCGCCGCATCGGCCTGAGCGTCCTGTAACGTCTGATCGCGGTCGCGCAGACGAATGGCGAAAGCCACGCTCTTATAGCCTGCTTCTATTTGATCTCCTTGGTAGAAATCAAAAACCTCAATGGATTCGACGAGGCGGGGGGCGCTATCTTGCATAGTGACTATGAGTTCGGCGGTTGCAGTGTCTGCGCGTACGACTACGGCCAAGTCGCGCTCGATCGGCGGAAATTTGGGGAGCGTGGAAAACGAGCGCTCCCGACCGTGCCAATGGCGAGCTAGCGCGGTGAACGATATTTCAAAAATATGTACTTGACGCTCTAAATCAAATGCCGCGCACAAGTCGGCCGAAACTTGGCCCAACCAGCCGAGGGGTTGGTCATCGAGGGAGACGCAAGCTGCGTGTCCCGAGCGGCATTCGAGACGATCGGCGGGGGTAAAGCGTAGATCCTCTCCGCCCACTAGCGCTTCGAGCAAGCCCTTGAGGTCGAAAAAGTCGGCCTCGCGGGCGTCGGCTTGATAGGGAGACGCTGAGACGCGGCCCGACCACAGGGCTGCGAGGTGCCAGTTCTCCTCGGGCCTTGCGTCCTTTTCCTCGCTGGCGACAAAGCATTTGCCCAGTTCGAAGATGGCTACCTCCGTGGCCCGCTGGTTGAAGTTGCGACACGCGACATCCAAGAGGCTTGGCACCAAGGTGGTACGCAAGGCGTCTTGAGTTTCGGTTGGCGGGTTGGCCAAGCGGGCGGCACGGTCTGCGGCACTGGCCAGTTCGAGCCAGCGGGATTCGACGATCGCATTGCTGACAACTTCGTCCAAACCTAGGCCCAAGAGCCGTTGCCGAGCGACCTGCCTAAAGGTGAACTCGGGGTCGCGCCGGGTGATCCAAGGCCCAGATGCCTCTTGGCGACCCTCAATGCGGTCGAAGCCGTAGATGCGGCCGACTTCCTCGATGAGGTCGGCCGGGCGCGTTAGATCGGGACGGAAGCTCGGGGCCGTTACCACGAGGGGCTGGCCCGATTCGACCTGGCAGCCGAGGCGTTCGAGAATCTGGACGATGGCAGCGGAGTCTAACTCCGTAGCCAAGAGTTGGTTGGTGCGGTCGACGCAGAGTGGAATCTGGCGGCACTGGCCAGGGCGAGGGTACACGTCTAGAGGATCTGGGGCGACCGCGCCGCCGGTTAGTTCGGCGATTAGTTGGGCCGCGCGATCAATGGCTCGCACCGGGGCGTCCCAATCGGCACCGCGCTCAAAGCGCGTGGACGCCTCAGTGAAAAGCCCCAGACGAGACCGGGCTAGCCGCACCCGCGACGGTGCGAAATACGCGCTTTCGAGCAGGATATCCGTGGTAGCCTCCGATACTTGGGAATGGGCTCCACCCATGACCCCGGCTAGCGCTTGGGGTCGCGTCCCATCGGCGATGACCAGCATCTCTTCGTCGAGTTGACACTGGGTGCCGTCGAGGGTTTCCAATGTCTCGCCAGCGCGCGCCCGGCGGACGATGATGCGCCGCTGATCCAGTGCATGCAGGTCAAAGGCGTGCAGGGGGTGCCCCAATTCCAGCAGCACGTAGTTGGTAGTATCGACGACGTTGTTGATTGGACGCTGACCCACGGCTTGCAGTCGGCGCTGGAGCCAATGGGGCGAGGGACCAACCTCGACGCCGCGCACGACGCGGCCGGCGTAGCGTGGGCAATCATCTGGTGCCTCGATGTCGATCCGCACGTCTTCTGCGGTGGCCGGTCCGCTTTCGGGTACCTGTACGTTGGGAAAACGGAGGGGGTTGCCAGTGAGTGCGCGGACCTCGCGGGCAATGCCCAAGAGACTCAGGCAGTCTGGACGGTTGGGCGTAACTTCGAAGTCAATGACCACGTCGTCGAGCTCAGTGGCCGCGGCAAAAGGGGTGCCGACCGAGAGGGCTTCGTCGAGCACCACAATGCCGTCGTGGTTATCGCCTAGCCCGAGTTCGTCTGCGGCACAGAGCATGCCTTCGGATGCGACGCCGCGGATTTTGGCTTTTTTGATCTGCATGCCTCCGGGCAGCGTAGTGCCGGGCAGGGCGACGGCGACGGTTTGCCCGGCCGCGACATTGGGTGCCCCACAGACGATGGTGTTGACCCTGGTCCCCACATCGACTTGACAGACGGTCAGACGGTCGGCGTTTTCGTGTGGGCAACAGGTGTTGACGCGGCCGATGACGACACCCTCGTAGCGCGTGCCGAGATCCTCGACGCCCTCGAACTCCAAGCCCGCCATAGTCAGGCGCTCGGCTAGCTCGGGCCAATCCCAGGCGAAATCCACGTATTCCTTGAGCCATTTATAAGTGATTTTCATAAGGCGTTGTCGGGAATCTTAGAATTGGCGGATGAACCGCAAGTCGTTTTCGAGGAAGCGCCGGACGTCGTCAATGCCGTGCCGAATCATGGCGATCCGCTCCAATCCCATGCCGAAGGCGAAGCCCGTGTATTCGTCCGGGTCGTAGCCTACCGCGGCAAAGACAGCCGGGTCGACCATGCCGGCCCCGGCGATTTCGATCCAACCCGTTTCTTTGCAAATAGAGCAATTCGCGCGTTGTCCCTTGCAGATGCAGGTGAAATCGTATTCCACGCTTGGCTCAGTAAAGGGAAAGAAGTGAGGCCGAAAGCGCACTTGGGTCTCCTCGCCCATAAGTTGGCGTCCCATGGCCTCAATAGTGCCCTTCAAGTCGGCGAAAGAAACCTCGTGGTCGACGTATAGGCCCTCGATTTGGTGGAAGGCGAAGTGGTGAGTTGCATCGACCGTCTCCTTGCGGTAGCAGCGACCTAGGGAGATGATCCGCACCGGCGGCGGCATTTGCTCCATAACGCGGATTTGCACCGTGGAGGTGTGGGTGCGCATGAGTCCACCGCGCTCTAGATAGAAGGTGTCGTGCAGGTCTCGCGCGGGGTGATCGGCCGGCGTGTTGAGGGCGTCGAAATTGTGGTACTCGTCTTCGGCTTCTGGCCCGTCGGCCACGTCAAAACCCATGCCTTGGAAAATGCCGATCAATTCGTCGGTTAGCTGAGACAGGGGGTGAGCACAGCCCAAGAGGGGCCGTCGGCCCGGAAGCGTTACGTCGAGGGCAGAAGCCGAGTCGGCCGCCAGCCTAAGGGCTAGGGCCTTGTCGTCGAGAGCTTGCTGAATGGCCTGTTGGGCGCGACCGGTGGCTTCCCCTAGCGCGGGTCGTTCGGTCGCGGGTTGCTGGCCGATCTGCCGCGCGATCAGGCGCAGTCGGCTCTTGCGCCCGAGGTGGTGAACTCGCAGTGCTTCCAATGCCTTATCGTCTCGGGCGGCCTCGATTTCCTCTACGGCCACCGCCGCCAATTGTCGCACTTCTTCTAGCATATAGACCTAAATAGAACAAAAAGGGCCCGGCGCGTATCGCCGACCCCTTTCTGTCAGATGAGTATGAGTTTAGACGTGGGGCCGGGCTTGTTCGACTACCGCGGCAAAAGCGGCTGGATCGCGCACGGCTAGATCGGCCAAGACCTTGCGGTTGATTGCAACTCCGGATTGGCCTAGCCCGTGGACGAGTTGGCTATAAGACATGCCGTTGCGGCGGGCGGCGGCATTGATGCGGACAATCCAGAGACGGCGGAAGTCGCGCTTGCGCTTGCGTCGGTCGCGGTAGGCATAGGTTTGAGCGCGATCGACGGCTTCGCGCGCGGTGCGGAAGAGGCGGCTGCGCGCTCCCCAATAGCCCTTGGATTGTTTGAGTACCTTCTTTTTGCGCTTCTTGGTGGCTACGGCATGACTTACCCGTGGCATGAATTATTCTCCGTTAAACTCGCTTACTTGAGGTTCAGGGCCCGGCGCACATTGGTTAGGTCTGCGGACGAGACCGGACTGTTTTTGCGAAAAGCCCGTTTGCGCTTGGTCGAGCGGCCGCTCAAAAGGTGAGTGGCATAGGCGTTGCGCCGCTTCAGGCTGCCCGACTTGCGCTGCTTAATGCGCTTGGACGAGGATTTATGCGTCTTGATTTTGGGCATGATGATACCTTTGTCTTGATTTTGGCTAGAAAAGCAAAAAATAGACCATGAAATAGGGGCTGTCAAGGAAGGGCAGCCTACTCTTCAAAGGGTGAATTTTTGGCGGAAAAGTTTGCGATCTCGTCTCGAAACTGAGCGCGATCAGTCGCTGAATTGTAGGCGATTAGGCCGCTGCGTGCGATCTACATTCTTCGATCCGCTCCCGCACTTGGGGACGGATAAAGACCGCGTCGAGAGGCAGCCGCGCAAGGGTACGGCATAACAAATGCACTCGGGTCTCGGTATCGAGCTCGTGATTGACGATCAAGTAGGACCTACCGCCATAGCGGCAAAGCCCACCTTGGCCCTCGAAATCGTCGTAGCGCACCTCAATATCGAACCCTTCGGCGAGGGTTTCTAACTCCTGCAGGAGGATTGAGTCATCCATAAGAAAATAATAGGACCACAGGCCGCAGCTAAGCAAGGAGATTGTTGGGAGCCGAATGGCGGATTGTTATTATAGGTGCTATCTCAGAGCGCGTCTGTGGTATCTGTGGTAAAGGAGAAACCGATTGTGACTGCCGCAAAACCTCAAGTATTGGTGACAAACGACGATGGTGCCGATTCGCCCATTTTGGTGCCTTTGCTGCGGGAACTGTCCGAGTTGGCCGAGCTATGCGTAGTCGTGCCGGCTGCGGAATGCAGTTGGACCAGTAAGAGTATGAGCCGCTTTGGGCCGTTGGTACTGGCCGAGATCGAATGCGGCGGCTTCCCGGTCCAGACGCTGACCGGGAAGCCCGCCGATTGCGCCCATATCGGCATCCACAATCTCTGTCCTGCAAAGCCGAGTCTAGTCATTTCCGGCATCAATATGGGCACCAACTCCGGTCTCGCTTTCACGCTGAGTTCTGGCACGATAGGGGCGGCTGTAGAGGGCTTTCTTTCCGGGGTGCCGTCCGCGGCTTTTTCGCTAGAGCTGCCCGAATCGGCATTTGTCCTCTGGCGGCGGTCGCGGCGGCTTGATCCCGCGCTCGATGCGTTGGTTGCGGCAGCGGCGGTCATCGCTGCGGAAATCGCAGCCGAGATCTTGCGTGGAGGATTGCCGGCTGGTGCCGACATGGTCGCGGTGAACATGCCCGCCAGTACTAAGCGCGAATCCCCAAGGTGCCTGACGGGCTTAGCGAGGACGAGCTATGGTCCGCTATTCGCCCGGCGTGCGGTCGAGCCGCATTTTGCGTACCACAGTTGTCAGTTGCAGTTGGTCGGTGATGCAGCTAACAGCGATGTGGAAGCCCTGGCGCACGGTGCGATCGCGATTACGCCGCTCTGCTATTCACTTGGTGCCCCAATAAGCTCGATTGATCGACAGCGTTTTGAGTGCGGCATTTTCACACCCGAAGGCGCGGTGAAACGAGATGGTCGTGGTTAGGTGGCTACTCAAAAACGGTAGCTGTACAGTCGTCCTATTGCTCGCGGGGAGAGCGTGGGGGGAGGGCGAGGTGCGCGTCGATTCCTCCCACAGCCAGCCCACGTCCCCGTTGCTGGCCAAGGTTTCGCAGTCGGCGACCGAGCAGACTGTGGAAGCCGTGCGCTGGATGGCCAAACGACGCCAGTTTACCCTGCGGGGCATTCCCTACGGAGTCACTGGCCTTCCGTTCGCTTATCTCAGCCCCAACACGGGCTGGAATTGGGGGGGGCGCGTACATTGGGCAGACTATCGGTACCAGCCCTATCTCTACAAGCTGACCCTGCACGTACAGCAGTCTTCTGAGGGCAAATTAAAAAACCGCGTGAGACTAAGGGTGCCCCGGATTTCGGGGACGGGTTTCGGCCTGAGACTGGAGTTGATCCGAGAGCGCAATCTGCGCACGCGCTACTATGGGCTGGGTAACGACAGCGCATTCAAGCGAGATTTCATTAAGCCTAATAGCGCTGATTTCAAAGACGAGAACTACTACTACTACATTCTAGAGAGGAACCCACGGATCTTGGTGAGCCTTTTTCGCCAGTTGTACGGTCCGGTATCCATGTCGCTCGGCTTTGGGCTGGAGCGCGTCGATGTGGACCAGCGAGGGACACAGGCTTTTTATTTAGAGCGCGGTACTCCAGATGGAGTGATAGATGGGTTTTCGGGGTTTATCAGTGCGACTCTTCAGTGGGATACCCGCGACGACGAAGTGGTGCCGCGACGCGGCTTCTTTCAGGAGTGGTCATACGAATCAGCGCGCAATTCACTGCTGGCACTGGTCTTCGAGCCTATTGATTTTAGCCGCGTGACCCTGACCAACGCCTACTACATACCGCTGTCGCCTCGGGTGAATTTCTCCCATCGCCTCGTACTGGAGGTTCTCAGTGGCGAAGTACCCCTCTACGCCTATGGTGAGATTGGGGGCAGTCGCCGGGTTAAGGGATTAGGCGGCAGCGATTCGCTGCGGGGTTTCGACACCCAGCGGTTTACAGATGACGTGCGCTTTTTGTCCAATATCGAATTGCGCTACCAACTGTACGATATCTGGTTTTACGGCCAGTACATAGAGTGGCAGGGAGTGGTTTTTTTCGATTCGGGCCGGGTCTGGCCCGACTTGGATCAGATCGGGTGGTCGGATATGCACATCAGCGGCGGAGCGGGGGTGCGAATGGTCTGGGATGCCGATCTCGTGATCCGCATGGGTACCGGCGTCGCCGACGAGCAAATGGATGTCTGGCTGAGTCTAGGACACAACTTCTAGGCGTGGCTGGCAGTCTTCGGGGATAAAAGTGCGATCAAGCGCGCCAGTTCCGCCGCCATGCGGTCGCGTGAGACGATGCGGTCGATAAAGCCGTGTTCAAGGACGGTCTCGGCTAGTTGGAAGCCTTCGGGCAGGGGGGCGTCCGTGCCGAGGAACTGCTGGATGACGGTTTGGCCGGCAAAGCCGATACGCGCCCCAGGTTCGGCCAAGGCGATATCGCCGAGCATGGCGAAGCTGGCGGTGACTCCCCCGTAGGTCGGATCGGTGATAATGGCGATATAGAGCAAGCCGTTTTGCGAGAGCTGATTGAGCTTGGCGCTAATCCGCGCCATCTGCATCAGCGAATAAGCGCTTTCCTGCATCCTAGCACCACCCGACTGGCAGACGATGACTAGCGTGCATTGTTCGGCCATGGCGCGGTCGATGAGGCGGCAGAGCTTCTCGCCGGTCGCTCCACCCAACGTGCCCGTTAGATAACGCGAGTCCATGATCGCCAAGGCGACGGGGTGGCCACCGATTTGGCCGATGCCGGTGTACGCCGATTCTTTTAAGCCGCTCTGGCGGCGACTGGTCTTGATTTTGTCCTTATAGCCTTTGAACTTAAGCGGGTCGACAGGTGCTACGTTGGCGTTGATTTCGGTGAATGTACCGTCGTCAATGAGGAGGTCGATGTACTGCTGATGGCCGATGGGATAGTGGCAAGCGCATTCCGGGCAGATCCAATGTCGGCGTCGCAAGGCCATCTCGTAGTTGGAGTGGCCACACTTTTTGCACCTGATCCAGATGCCTTGGGGAATTTCGCGCTTTATTAGGGACTTAATTCCCGTTTTCATTCTTTCAAACCAGTTCACGGCTTCTTCTCGCAGATTAGCTCGGCCGCTCGATTGCGGCGAAGTGAATGTGGCGGTAGCGCATCTGTCGTCATATTGCTGTAAAGTGGATAAAGTGCATAAAAAATAAATACTTGTCAATCTATAAACGCACGGCGAGCCGCGAGAATGTAACGCAGTCGCTGCAAAGATGTAATGGTGGAGTTGTTATATTTAGTGCTTAGGTGGCCTTTGAAGTTGCATCCCAAACAGTAAATACATATCTTGATGGCTCTACGAAGGCTGCATTAACGTGAGTTCGGGTTAAGGTGAGGGCATCCTTTTTGGCTAAACTTAGGTTTGCAC
>JAPPEF010000143.1 GCA_028875335.1 Gemmatimonadota bacterium | reverse complement strand
CGTAGAGAATGCAGTCCCAGTCGTCTTTGGCCGGGGGCCACTCACTACCGAGAATTTCGTACATGGTGTCCGGGTTGATGGCAAAAGCCGGATCGATCCAGCCCCAGTCGTCGTCGTTGCCGTCGACGACCATGTTGTCGGGGTTGGGAATCTGCGGCATGAAATAGTTAGCCTGGTGCGCGAAAGCAGCCGAAGCAGCCATCACCGCGACCAAGGCGATAAGACTCAGTCTCTTCAAGGGAAACCTCCTTTGGCAAGGTTCAAGGTTGATAGGGCGAGAGACGAAGAGGTCAATTTATAGTCTGCCCACATACCTGTCAAGTAATTTCAATAATTTTAAAATCATAATTATTTACTTGCTCTCGGCTACCGCATTGACAATCCCGCGTTTTTTTTTACACTTGGCCCTTTAGCCTCGCATCCTCAACGGGTTTTCTCTTGCGCGATCTATCTACGACTATCGCCGTCCTCGCCCTGATCTTGGTCGGTTGGTACGCCCTTAACCGCTGGGTCTTATCCGTCTATCCAGACGATCCGTCTGCGGGCGGCGAGTACACTGTCATCCGCTGGGCCTCTGACCCCAACCCGGCGCGCACCGAACAAATGGCTCTCTTCAACCGGCTCTACGAAGACAAAAAAGTGCGCGTCGTCCTCGACCCAAGCGCGGATGTGCAAAAGATCCTCACCCAAGCAGCGGCCGGTTCCGGTCCGGACGTTTTCGATATTTATAGTTATGCGACCTTCGCGCTCTACGCTTCCAAGGGCGTCATGGTCGAGTTGAACGACTACATGCGCGAGGCCAAGCTGAGCCTCGACGATTTCTGGCTGCATCGGCGCAATGCCCTCGCCGTGCCCGTGGCCGGTGCGTCGGCCGAGGCCGACGAATACGAGCGCTTTCGCATCTACGCCGTCCCCAACAACGTCACCGTCAGCGTCACCTTTCTCAACCGCTCGCTCTACGACGCAGTTCAGCGCGAGCGCCAAGTGCGGAGCTTGGCCATGCCACCCTTGCCGTGGAACCATTGGACTTGGTGGGACTACGTCCTCTTGTGTCAGGCCCTCACCAAAAAGAGCGCCGATGGCCGGCGCTATGAAACCTTTGGCTCGGGTGGGGCGGGCTTTGGCGGGGGGTTGAACAACTTCATCTACCAGGCCGGTGGCAGCTTCCTCAGCGACGATGGCACTGAAATCGCCCTTGATTCTCCAGCCGGTGCCACAGCCGCCCAATATCTGTACGATTTGGTTAACACCTTCCACGTCGTGCCCTCAGCCGAAGACCAATCCGCGCAAACAGGAGGCGGCGGTTGGGGCGGGCAATCCATCTTGGGGCTGTATTCGGCGGGCAAACTGGGCACTATCCTCATCGGCCGCTGGGGGCTGATCAAGGTGCGCCGCGAGGCCCGTTTTACTACCGAAATTTACCCCATGCCCCGCTACGTGCCCTATGAGGAGTGGGAGCGCTGGATGAGCAATCCCGAGATCCGCGCCAACCCGAGTCTGCGCGACGGCCCTTGGGGTGAGATAAGCGAAACCGGCCGCCACCGAGGCAAGGCGGGCGAGATGGGCGGGCGGGTGACGGCCATCCGCAAGGGCACGCAGCACGAGCGGGAGGCCTTTTACTTTTTAGAATACTTGTCCAGCCCCGATTTCAACAACTTGTTGACTAAGGACGCAGACGCCTTTGGCAGTCGCAAGCAGTTCTCGGAGCGCTATTTCTCTCAGCCTGACCCCGAATTTCCCGACGAGGACCAACACCGCTCGGCCCTGCTCGACGCCATGGAACACCCGGTCGCAGAACAGGCCGCGGCCTACGGGGCTGCTTTCGACATTACCCGTTTGCAGGGCGCGTTGGGCACCAATCTCATCAACGCGGCTTATCAGCCCACCGACTCAACGGCCCGCCAGACCTACCAATTTCTCGGCCGCATGCCCGACCAGAGCGCGGTGAGCAACCCCACAGTCGGTCAAGCGGCTGTCACTGAAATGTCCATCCGTATGCGCGAGTCCTTGGCCAAGTCCAAGCGCAACCGCACGCTCTCCAGCCGCAGCCACGCGCTCGATCTCCTCGGGATCGCGGTCCTCCTAGGAGCAATCGGCGTCGGCTTGGCGTTTTACGCGCGGCGGCAACGCGCGGAGATGGACGCTTGAAACCCCGCGAAAAGAGAATTCTGCGCTGGGCGCTGCTCTTCCTCGCGCCCAATCTGA
>JAPPEF010000028.1 GCA_028875335.1 Gemmatimonadota bacterium | reverse complement strand
CGATCACCTCGCCGCGCGGCAGCCAGCCTTGGCAGGTACCGTCGATGTACGCATACGTGATCTGCCCCAAGCGCACATCACCGCCCACATCGAAATGCCAAGTCCCCATGTTGGAGTTGACGTGGGCGTGGTGGCCGTGCGGGGCGTAGGGGATGCCCTCCGGCGAGCGGAAGTGGACGCGGCAGGGCACGGGTTTCCCAATAGCGTCGTCAATGACCTTGGTATGCACCCAGTTGCGCCCGCGCTCCACCACCTCTAGCTGCACTCGTGGCGAAGCCTCCACGCGGCCCTGCTGCCGCACCTCGCCCCAGCTAGCCTCGCCCAAAACTTCTCCGTCTCGCTTAACCTGCACGGTGGCCGAAGGATTGGCGGCAATTTCCAGGTATGAAGGGCTGCTACCCTCGTTTTGGGCTTCGCCCCAACCTTTGCGCCCATTGATAAAATCCTCGGCCGTATCCTCCGGCAATGGATAGGGATAGGTCGCAACGCCCCGATCTACTTCCACTTCGAGAGCGGTGGACTGGCGCGCGTCCTCCTCTTGCGGCAGGGTGATAATGACCTCGCGCGTACCCTCGCGGCAGATCGGCTCTTCATCCAAGTCGCTCAGGGTGATCCCGCCGATGACAAAGGCCGGCCCCGCGGCCTCGATGGCAATTTTTTCCAACCCCTTGTCTGGGTGCGGATTCGGCCACGCCCAAAGCACAAAGTTCTGCGCACGCCCGCCATCGACCTCAGTCTGACGACGCCCAGCCATATCCCACGGACCTTCAGTGCGCGGCAAGAGCTGATCGCTCGTATCAGGCACCGCCACAAACGGCGTGCCGCCATACGACGACGGCACAGTCGAGATTTCAAAGCGGTCGCGCACCGGTGCCTTGAGCACATCTCCGTCCTCGTAGTGCAGCGCGTATTCAGCTACCAGCGTCGCCAGCGGCCCATTGTCGGCGATCCGCGATTCCAACAGGCGATGCGCCACAATCATCCAAGTCACCCGACGGCCAACCGGTATTTCCACACCGGACCGCTCACCATTACAGGCGATCAGACAGCGCCCAGCATCGCTGCCGAGCGCAAACGGCAAGCCGCGAAAGCTTTGTGCGCCGAGCGGCCCTTGGCCCCCCAAGATGTCCAACCCGGCGTTGTACAGCGCGTTCAAATCCAGCGGTGTGTAGGTACCCATGGTCTCCTCCTTTGAAGTTGGCTTGCGATTAGGCTGATAAAATGGCTTGGGGGATCGACTTTGGCAAAAAAGCAGTCAGACGGCTGGACGAATCCCGCCCTACACCAAGGGACAGACTCAGGGATCAGGGATAAAACAGGGCAACCCCTTACCCAACCGCCGTAGGAGTCGTCTCTTGTGGCGACCCGCATACTCACCCAGACAGACCGCTTCTAATCTTGCTCATGCTGATTAGCGAACATAGATTTCTCCTTACATTGAAAGGGTTGTGACCCTTCACAGATTCGCCTTTAACCGCCGGCCCGGAAGGATGGTATATGCCTAGAAAGTTGCGCGAGGTGCGGCGGGATTACGTGCAAGCAGGGTTCATCGAACATAGAAGCAAGGGTAAGGGGAGCCACAGAAAGTATATCCATCCACTTGGCGTCGTGGCCACGGTGTCTGGCAAGGACAGTGCAGATGCCCATGCGTACCAAGAAAGTCAGCTCAAGCAGAAGTTAGCTGAAGTCCAAAACAGGAAGGAACGCCAATGACTCCTTCGATAGATTATAAGAAAATCGCCCATGAGTTTCCGCAGGTGCCTGAGTGGACCAAGCTCGTGAAGTGGTCGCCCGAAGATGGCTGCTACGTGGGCTACATCGAAGGCCCTCTAGGGCCTTGCTGTCACGGGGACGACCCAGAGGCCGTGCGCGAAGAGCTTGCCGAAATTGAGCGCGAATGGCGGGCCTTACTTGGCATGCCCGAGGTGCCTCGTGCGAGTACCGCCCTCAGCACTTCTCTGGATTCAAGCGGAAGCGCAAATGAGTAAGAGAGAACGGACGAAGCTCGTTCACGAAGGAAACTACGTTGCAGAAGTTGATGTAGAGCTACTAGAAAAGCCTGAAGGGTGGTCACCGTACCTCTCTCTGGAAGGCGTGTATCGTCTCGACGATGTGCGAGAGGCTCTTCGTCGAGGAGACATTAAGACCGCTGCAAAACATTCACGTGTGTTCAGTCTCACGCCTGTCTTTGTGTAAAGCCGCATAACTCGTCGCTTAACTGCGTCTTTTCGTCTGACATTACCCTCTTGCGGACCGGTACGCGGGAGAATATGTTAGGCGCGCCATAGACCGACGAGGTTGTCCCTGTTCCCAACCTTGGAAGCTTGGCCATGTAGCCTATCAAGGAGACGTGAAAATGGGAAATGAAATGCTAGAATTGCTTACAAGGCTCAAGGAACAGAGCGAAAAAAGAAGGTCGTACAATGAAGATCAAGCGAAACAGGGGATCGTGCTTCCAATCCTTCGCCAACTCGGTTGGGACACCGAGGATGTTGAAGAAGTTCATCCGGAGTTTTCCATTGAGCAGGATCGGATAGATTACGCCCTCGTACTAGAAGGTCGACCGGCTGTATTCATCGAAGCCAAACGACCGAGCGAAGATCTGGACAATGAGAGCCACGAGGAACAACTGCTCGGCTACTCATTCCGCCAAACTGTTGACCTTGCCATCCTGACCAACGGATTAACTTGGTCCTTTTATCTTCCGCGGGAAGGCGGGGACTGGCGTTCAAGGAAATTCTACACGCTCGATATTACTCAGCAGCATGTTAAAGACGCCTCTTCTAGACTTACGGAACTGCTTTCTAAGTCCAATATAGCATCTAGGGAAGCTCTCGAATCGGCCAAGAGGATATTCAGGGGCAAAGTCCGCAAAGACCGCATACGCGAGACCTTGCCGAAAGCATGGAATAAGATCGTACTCGAACCTGATTCTCTGCTTGCTGAGCTTCTTGCTGAAACCACGGAAAGACTGTGCGGGTTCAAACCCGATGAAGAGGAGGCGGCTGAGTTCATCAGGCAGTATCGGGACCGTCTCAAACTCACGCTGCCGACCTCCAAAGTAGTCCAACTTCCAAGGAGGAGGAACAACGACCAGATTGGTGCGGGGAAAAAGAAAAAGTACGAGAAAAAGTATGAACTAGTGAAAGATTATCTAATCCCCGTTGTGCAACTTATGGAAGTGGAGAGGAAAACGCATAGCGATGCTTTCAAGTCCATAGATAAGAAGCTGAATGTCCCCCCAGGTTGTGCTAGGTCCCAGTGCGTGAGAGGATTAGACTTTTCCTCGACACAAGCGTTTGTTGAGGCGGTCAGCAGTGGTGATATAGTTCAAATCGTAAAGAAAAAACGTCCTCAAAAGATTGAATTGATCGAGCGTGAATTGAAGCCTTTGATTACTCGCGCCCAATCATCCTTCTAAAGTGCGGATTCTTTGCCGCCTATCGCCTTCCCCGCCCATCAAGGAGCCACCCAAGATGAAAATCACCGACATCGAAGTCATCCCCATCTTTCCCAAGCTAGCCAGCCGCTACGCCGAGCGCCGCGTCGATCTCTACGGCATCGACTGCCGCGTCGTGTACAAAGTCCACACCGACGACGGCATCACTGGCTACGGCGACATGCGAGTGCGGCCCTACGCCAAACCGTCCCGCGACGCCGTCGCCCAATTTGTCGGCCTCAGCCCCTTTGACTTCATCAACGACCATCGCTCCGCCGTCCCCTCGGGCCTGCTCTGCGCCCTGTACGACGCAATGGGCAAACACCTCGACCTGCCCGTTCACAAACTCCTCGGCCAGAAAAAGCGCAACGCCATCGCCGTGGCCGCCTGGACCCGACCCGCCTCCCCAGAGGTCTTCCGCGACGAGATCAAACGCGCCGCGGCCGAGGGCTACCGCGTCTTCAAAATCCACACCTGCACCTACCACGACGTCTTCGAGCAGACTCGTCTAGCCACAGAAGTCGCCCCGGAGAGTTTCCGCATCCACTACGATTTCAACCACAACCGCAGCCTCGGCAGCGCCCTGCCGATCATCGCCGAACTCGAAAGAAACTTCCCCATCGTCGGCTACATCGAAGACCCGTTCGACAAAAGTGACATCGACGGCTGGAAGCGCCTGCGCCAGCAGACCAGTCTGCCGCTAATCATGCACGGCACGCCCTTGGGCGGAGTCCAAGAACTGATCTACGGCCTCGCCGATATGTACATGATCGGTGGCACGCTCGAAGACACCATGGCCGCCGGCTGGGCCTGTGGCCGAGCCAATGTGCAAGTTCTGCTGCAATTTGAAGGGGGTACTCTGGGCAAGGCTATGGCCATGCACATGGCCTCGGTGCTGCCGACTCACACCGCTCACTCGATCAACCTCGACGACCAGTACGCCGAAGACTACACCACTGAAACCATTCCCGTCGTCGATGGAGCCTCCCCCGTACCCAACGGTCCGGGCTTGGGCTTTACAGTCGATGAAGACGCCCTAGCGCGGCTAGCGTCCCAATCGCTCGTCGAGCGTCCAACCCACGTCGGCGTCTTGCAGATGCCCGGCGGACACACGTACTACGGCCCGTCCTACATCTCTCCCACCAGCATTACCGGCCATCAGGAGGGCGTTGACCGCGGCTTCCGCTCCTCGATCTGGGAAGACGACGGCTCGACCGAATTCGCCAAAATCCACGACCGCGTCAAAAAGGAAGGCGTCTTCCGCGCCGACTGACGCGCTTATAGCTAAACGTCCTGCACCCGACGCCAGCGGTCGTAGTAGCTCTGCATCCGCGCGGGCAACCCGGCCCGCACATTGTCGGCCAACTGCCAGCGGAAGCGCTCGTCGAGATCTTCGCGCAGATCTTCCTCGTGCTTGACTAACGCACCCGTCAGGGTCAGCCGCTCGTTCGCGCCAGCGGGTAAGCAGCCCCGGTGAATGGTATTGCCGGTCCAGAAAATGGTCTGTCCCTTTTGCAGCACTATTTGCTGTGCATTGGGCACGTCACCCTTGCGGTTGTTGATCAGCACTTCGCGCTCCTGCTCGGTGCGGTAGCGGCGCTGGCTGCCCGGCACCAACCACAGACAGGCGTCTTCTACCAAGGCCAAGTGCCACTTGACCAAATTCTTGCGATAACGGCTCAGAATTTCCAGTTCCACCTCCCGACTGCCGTCGCGCTCCTCTTTGCCAAAGTCGCGGTGCCAACCCGTGTCGTATTCAGTCGGGCCGCACAGGACAATCATCCCCACCCAGCCCAAGCGCAACGGACCGCCTACCAAGGCGCGCACGTAGGTCTCCACCGGCTCGGACATGAGGTATTCGGCAAAGATCGGCTCGCCAAACTCGGGCGCGATCAAACCCAAGATGTTGCGCGGCTCCACACCCGGGCCGCCGGTGCTGATCTGCTCGGCCGTAGCCACCACCGCGCCGGAGCGCACCTTTTCCACCGCGCTCCGCGCCCCGGTCTCCAAGGCCGCTAGCATGTCCGGGGCGACTGCATCGTCAGCGATGAAGTAACCCCGCTCGCGGTATTGCCCGATTTGCAATGGCGTTGCCATGCAGATTCCCCCAGTCTAGGGCCGGTACGGCTCGCCCGTGCGCCGCAGTTTCTTGGTCACTGCGATCTGACAGGTCGCGTACCCGCCCATGTAGCCGGTGGCAAAGCCCGGGCGCGCGTCCCCAATGGTGCCGACGATCATGTTGGCGTATTCGTACGTGGTGTCGTAACGGTCGCAAATCAGGGCCACCATTTCGAGCCACGCCGCTTTGAGCGCGTCGCCCCACTCTTCCGCACGCGCGCTGGTGAGATATTCCTCGGCGTCTTCCACAACCCTAGTGGTCTCAACCACCGGGCTGCTGTTGGGGAATCCGGGCGAGCGATCCACCTTGAGCGTGATGGCCGAGTCAATCTCGACCCCCGCCCCAGTCAACTCGCCGTCGCCCATGCGCGCGTGGACATCGCCCAGCGAGAGCAGGCCCCCAGGCTTTTGCGCGCGGATGTGGACAGTGCTGCCGGGCTGGATAGCATTGAAATCCATGTTGCCGCCGTGATCTATGGCGTTGGGTGCCCACGATTCGAGCTGGACGACGCCGATCATAGGCCGCACCGGCACGACAAAATCCGGCGGAAAGTGAATCAGCCCGTCGCGCACTGGTGCCACGCAGCGCCAATTGCCCCAATTGGGACCGCCGTTGCGATAGAAGCCGTAAGGACCGACCTCGATGTCGATGATTTCAATGGCCACCCAATCGTCCGGCCCAATGTCCTCGATGAGAAAGGGACCGCCGGGGCGGGCGTAGCGGCGATGGCTCTCCCCAGAAGTGATCATGCCAGCGCGGGTCTCCCCGGCCGCTTCAAAGTCGTTGTCCGCTCCGCCAGTGGTCTCGATGATGACGGTTTCCCCAAGCGCCAAAGTGCCGCGCACTTGGCCGATTTCCGGGTCGTCTGGCCCGCTGTAATGGGGGGTGCGAGTAAAGTGACGCATAAGCGTTCTCCTTTTCTTGTGATGTTGAGTTTGTTAGTGACTGACGTTACGCATGACAGGGTACGCTGCCTCCCGATGTCATGCTGAGCGCAGCGCAGCGGAGTCGAAGCATCCCAGACCTAAGAAGCCTGTACGCAACATCAGTTAATGATCACTTTTCTCTGCGCGCAAAATATCGCTCCCAACGCTCCGTCGGCTCAAAGCCCAAGATGCGCCGGGCCTTATCGACATTGTACTTCCCGTGCCCCTCCCAGCTAAGCAAGTTGAACTCCTGAAAGCAATCCGGCACTTGCGGAATCTCCAACGCCAGCCGACAGGCCTGATGCAAGTCCTCCCACACCACCGTAAAGGGTTGAAAATCTCCAGCACTTTGCGTCGGCCGCGGCCCCAAGCCATTGAACAAAAAGCTGATCGTCTGAATGCCATACGCCCGCGCATACGTCCGGCAGATCTCGCTCGCCAAGCCCTTCGTCAGACAGTAATAACCCGTGGTCAAAACCGGCGGCACGTCCGCAATGTCGAAGTCGTGGTCATACGTGCTGCGGACGAATTGCGGGCCGGTGTGAATCACCTTTTTGATCCCGTGCTCAACCGCGGCCTGCATCACATTGAGCGCCCCGCGCATATTGACGTGAAAGCTCTGCTCAGGGTGATCGCGCACGACCGTAAAATTCATAATCGCGTCCATGCCCGCAGCCGCGTCCCGCACCTGCTCCCGCGACGACACATCGCAATGCACGATGGGCTTGCCGTCCGGGTGCGGGACAACGTCAGCCAGCGTCACATCGTATGTATCTTCAAGACCGGGCAGCAGATCGGGAGCGATCATCCCCGATGCCCCTAGCAGCAACACCCTTTTATTCATGCGTCGGCTCCTCGGAACTCGCGCTGCGGCTGATAGCCCATGGACTTAGCTCGGTCGAGCAAAAACTTGGGATGGGTAATGGGCGCGGCAATGTGGTACACAGCCCAGCGCGGCACCCAATTCAAGGACGCGCTCGCGTCGCGCGCCAACGCCGCGCAAAACGCCTGTGCTGCATCCCGAATATCAACCCACATCAAATCGCGTTCCCTCCCGGCGACCTCCTCCTCCCACACCAGCTTGCCGAGGCGCAACGCCGTGACCGTGATGGGATGTTCGCGGGCAAATTCGCGGCACGTCATCTCGCCCAAATACCGCGCCAGCACCGCCATTTCGGTCGACGGCAATGGCTTGTAATATTCAGTGACGTACACCGTGTCAGGGTACGCGCGAAACACTTCAAGAGTACTGCCGTACACAAACCGCTTAACGCCGGCCTCCACCGCCGCCTGCAACAACACGTGCGTACCGCGCGTCGCTCGGTCCAGCAGGGTCTCTTCGCTCTCGGTCGCGGGCGGCGGCTCCCCCGTGTGGACGACGGCATCTACATCCCGCACCGCCTGACATACCGCGTCTGGATCCGTCAGCCGGGCAGCGATCCATTCGATATCTTGCCGCTGCGCCGCGCAATCGTCCAGCAGCCGCAACTCCGCGTTTTCCGCTTCCAGCGCAGCGGCTACCTCTTGACCCAATGCACTAGCCGCGCCCGTAACCAATACCCGCATCGTCTCGTATCCTCTAGCGGAACCAATCGTACGTCAGCGCCAAGCTGCGGTCGGCCAGTGGCAATTCCACGCGCTCGCCGCCTTGGGCTGACGACAGCTTCAGCCCCAGCTCCACTTCCAGCGCAACAGCGACCCGCCGCCCGGAATTTTTCGGCTCGTCCAACCGCCCCTCCATGCAGTCGATCAGGTCGTCGAGGCAGTACACCGTCCGCATACCCGACAAAAACTGCGGCGTAGGCCACGGCATTTCCACCCGCCCGGCAGCCGGCGTTTCCACGTCTTGATAGAGCCGCCACTGATTGTGCTCAAAGAACATCTCCCCCCGACTACCCGAAATCCGCACCTCGGGCGCGCCAGCGCGGATGTGGACCACCGTGCCATCGCTGCACGCGATCATCCCCTGCCCCATGAACTCAGTACTGCCGCGCTCCCGGCGCGGCTGATCGCCTGTCCCGCACACCCAAATCGGGTCGCTGGTCAAAAAGTAGCTCCAGTCCTGATGCTGAGCGAAAACCGGAACCCGCGCTTCGAGCGACCGCACCTCCCCAATCTCTCCCTCCTCTACCAGCGCCTTAGCCCGCGCAAACGACGGATGCGAAACGCTCGTCGCCCCGCCCACCAGCGGTACTCCAGCCTCGGCGCAAGCGCCGACCATGGCGTCGGCCTCAGCCAGCGAGAACACCATCGGCTTATCCACCAACACACCCCGCACCCCAGCGTCGACCGCCGCCACCGTCAGCGCGGATCGCCCCTTCGTGTTCGTCGCAATCGCCACGATATCCAGCCGCTCTTCGTTCAACATCTCTAACGCGTCCGCGTACAAGGCCTCAATGCCGAAGCGCTCCCCGAACATGGCCCGCCGCCGCGGATCCCGGTCGGCCCCAGCGACCAATTCCACTTCGGGCCGGTCGGAAAGAGCCGCGGCATACGAAGTACCCAGCCCTTCCCGCCCAGGATGATCGTGGAAGTGAAACGTCCGGTTGATATCGAGTCCATCCGGCAGGGGCCGGTCGGCGCTTTCGACATCGTATATGGGGTTTTTGTGCGACCCGCCGATGCGCTCGTAATCCCGTTTCCCCAAGTCGTAGAGAAACCCCATCCACCCCAAGCCAATGACGCCAGCGCGATATTTTTTTTGTTCCATAGTTTAATCTCCTCGTCCCGCTCGTCGCCTACTCGCCACGCGGCGGATCAACTCGTCGGCGATCACTCCCGCTAAGATCACCGCGCCGATAATGGCAAATTCGAGTTGAGTGGGGATGCCCGAGACATTGATGGCATTGTAGAGCAACCGCATGACGGCCGCACCAATGACGACCCCTAAAATCGACCCTTCACCGCCGCGCAGGGAACAGCCCCCCAACACGGCCGCGGCAATCGCATATAGTTCGTAGAAATTGCCGTGCGCAGCCGGTTGTACCGAGTTGACGTCAAGGGCAAAGAGGATACCCCCCAAGCCAGCGGTACCGGAGCATAAGACGTAAGCCAACACTTTCATCCGCTCAATTTGGATCCCGCTGTACCGTGCAGCGGTCTCGTTGCGGCCCAGTGCTAGCAGGTAGCGGCCCCATATCGTGCGATTGAGGAAGAGGGCGGCGAGAACCCCGGCAATCACCAAGAGGAAAAACGGAATCGGCAGCGCAAAACCTCCACCCACCGAGACCTTGCCAATCGCCAACTGGCGCAGGCCCTCGTAGGACGAGCCAAAGCCCTGGACTTGGTCGTGGGTGAGCCAGCGGGCAAAGCCTCGGTAGAACAGTAGGCCACACAGCGTGACGACAAACGGCTGCAAGCCCAAGCGCGTGATCAGCAAGCCGTGCATCAGTCCAATGGCCAGCGACAAAACCACAACGGCCAACAGCGCAACGGCGGGCGCGTATCCAGCGGCTAAGAGCATGGGCAACAGACAACCCACCAAGCCGATCAACGAGCCAATCGACAAGTCAATACCACCCGTGATGATGACAAAGGCCACGCCAATAGAAATGATGCCAAACAGCGAGGTCCAGCGGATGATATTTTGCAGGTTATAGGCGCTGACAAACTTAGGTTCGACGATCCAAGTGACCACAAAAATCGCCAGCAACAAGCCGAGGATACCCAGTATCTTCTTCATCTTCTAAGCCGCCTTCCCCGTCGCCAAGCTCATAATCGCTTCCTCGCTGAGCGCATCCCGCTGGAGTTGGCCGGTGATGCGGCCTTCGTGCATGACCAACACCTCATCGGCCATCCCCAGAATTTCCTCCAACTCACTCGACGCAAACAGCACGGCCACGCCGCTTTCGGCCAGCTCTTCCATCAGGTGATAAATCGCTTGTTTAGCTCCTATGTCGATGCCGCGGGTTGGTTCGTCGAGCAACAATACGCGGGGCTTGAGAGCCAACCACTTGCCCAACACCACCTTTTGCTGGTTGCCACCGGATAGGTACTGGACGATTTGGGCCGGGCCGGGGGTGCGGATGGCGAGGCGCTCAATCATCTGGTCGGCGTCCGCAGCTTGGCGGGCAAAATTGGCCCAACCGGCAACGCGCTGGTAGCGTCCCAAACCGGGCAGGCCGATGTTGTCGCGCAAGGCCATTTCGAGGATCAGGCCCTGTTGCTTGCGGTCTTCGGGCACGAGAGCCAAGCCAGCGCGAATGGCGTCGACCGGCGAACGGATCATGTGCGGTGCGCCGTCGATAAGGACTCGGCCATCGAGCGCGGGGACCAAGCCGAAGAGCACTTCTAACAGTTCGGTGCGCCCCGCACCGACGAGACCGGCGATGCCGACGAGCTGACCGCGCCGGACCGCAAAATTGAGCCGGTGATCGGGCCAAGCAGGGATGACCAAGTCCTCGGCTTGCAGGGCGATATCGCCGGCCGGATGGGCTTGGTGTGCATAGTACTGGGCGATGTCGCGGCCGACCATCTTCGCCACCATGGCGTCGTGGCTGATCTCCGCGCGGGCCAATTCGCCAGCGTTTTGCCCGTCGCAGAGGACCAAGACGCGATCCGCTAGCGCTTCGACCTCGCCGAGGCGATGGGAGATATAGACGATAGCCACACCGCGCTCGCGCAACTCGTTAATGACCGCGAATAGAGCCTCGGCCTCTTGGCTGGTGAGGCTGGAAGTCGGCTCGTCCATAATCAGCACCCGCGCCTCGGTCGAGAGCGCCTTGGCTATTTCGACTAGCTGCTGGTGGCCAATGGGCAAATCGCCCATCAGGACGTCCGGCGACACCTCAAGCCCGAGTTGCGCGAGAGCTTGGACGGCCCCCTCGCGGATGGTCACGCGGTTGATCAGCCCCCACTGCTGCGGCTCGCGGCCGAGGTAGAGATTGGCGGCAACCGAGAGGTTGGCGCAAAAGTTGAGTTCTTGGTGGATCAGGGCGATGCCGAGCGCGGCCGCGCGACGCGGCGAGTCAACGATCACCGACTCCCCATCGCGCACAATCTGGCCGCTGTCTGGAGTCTCAATGCCGGCGAGGATTTTCATCAGGGTAGATTTGCCAGCTCCGTTTTCGCCGATGACGGCGAGAACTTCTCCTGCTTCCACCACCATGTCCACCGCGTCGAGGGCCAAGACCCCGGGAAAGCGCTTGCTAATGCCGAGCGCAGCCAACAGCGCCATTAGTTAGCGCCGGTCAGGGTTTTCAGTTCGTCCCAAAAGGCTTCGACATTGTCGCGACGGATGGACCGCGCCGGTACGTCGAGTACCCCACCCTCGGGCAAAACCGAGCGGTCGTCGCGGGCGAGGGCGGCGAGGATGCGCACCGACTCGTACCCGTAGCGATACGGGTTTTGCACCACCGTGCCGTAGATATGGCCGTCGATGATGCCTTGGAGGGTGGGAGCTTCCTCGTCAAAGGCGATGATTTGGATTTGGCCGGTCTTGCCAGCTTCCTTGATGGCTTCGAGGCACATCGGCGGATTGTAGGCAAATAGGCCGACGACGCCGTGGAGGTCTGGGTACTTGGCAATGGCGTCCTCGACTTGGGCTTTGGCTTTCGCGTAGTCGAACTGGTCGGTGCGGGTGTCGAGAACGGTGTATTGGTCGCCGGTGATCGGGCCGCTGTTGGGATCGTGGCGCGTTGGGTCAAAGGAGCGACCGAGCAGTTCGTCGATGAGGCCCTGGCGGCGCTGGCGGGCGTTGAGCTGTTCGAGACGACCGACGAAGATCATGATATTGCCGCCGTCGGGCAGGGCTTCTTTGACCAGCGCTCCGCAGGCGCGACCGGCCGAGTAGTTGTCGATGCCAATAAAGCAAAGGCGGTTGCTCTTCGGAGCGTCCGAATCGTGAGTGATCAGGTTGGTGTGAGCGGCGGCCTCGTTGAGCAGGTTGGTCTGATTGTCCGGGTCGATGGGGCTTATGGCCATGCCGTCGATGCCACGGGCCAGCAGGGCTTGGACGATGCGCTTCTGATCGGCGACCCCTTCGCCGGGCATTTGCACCTCAGCGTCGGCGGCAAATTCGGCGGCAGCGGCCTCAACTCCTTTGGCGGCAATGGTCCAAAAAGGGCCAACGCCATTGGTGACGAAAGCGATTTGGGGCTTGGCCGCCGGTTGTGGCGCGTCGCTATCGCCACAGGCGACAAAAATCAAGGCGAGGAGCAAAAAGGGCATTTTCATAGTTTATCTCGCTAGGAAGTTTAAGGGCGCGACGCCCGCTCATGGCCATCGCGCCCTCGACGAGGGCAAGATGCTCGCAGGAGCAACGCTCGTGGTTGCCCCTGCAAATGCGGAATGCCTATGTTACGTCCGGCAAAAAGGAAGCGCAAGCACAACAACCCAAGGAGGGGCCATGCAAAAGCCCAGCGCAATACTACTGGCGGTCGCCTTGGCCGCCACCGCAGGAGAGGCCAACGTGAGCAAAGACAGCTTTGGAACAACCGCAGCGGGACAGCCCGTTGATCGCTATACCTTAACAAACGACCGTGGTACTATCGCCCGCGTTATCACCTATGGCGGGATCATCACCGAACTCCTCGTGCGCGATCGCGCCGGAGCGCTAGGCGACGTAGTGCTAGGCTTTGACCGCTTGGAGCAGTACGAGAAGGAGAATCCGTACTTCGGCTGTATTACCGGGCGGGTCGCCAACCGCATCGCCGGCGGCAAATTCTCCCTAGATGGCCAAGAGTACACACTCGCCGTCAACAACGGGCCCAATCACCTACACGGCGGGATAGTCGGCTTCGACAAGATCGTCTGGGACGCCGAGGTCGTGGACGATAAACGCGGACCGGCAGTGCGCTTGCACTACGTGAGCCAAGACGGCGAGGAGGGCTATCCGGGCACCGTGCCGGTGAGCGTGACGTACACCTTGACTCACGACGACGAACTAGTCATCGCATACGAGGCGACCACGGACAAGCCTACGCCGATCAATCTGACTAACCACTCTTATTTCAACTTGGCCGGCAGCGGCCCCGTACTCGGGCATATCCTCACACTCCACACCCGCTACTATACCGAGCCAGACGCCAACCAAATCCCCACTGGACGCATTTTGCCAATCGCTGGTACCCCCCTCGACTTTGTCAAACCAACCGCCATCGGCGGGCGGATCGGACAGATCGCGGATATCGGCGGCTACGACCACAACTACGTGCTCGACAATGGGGGGCGGGCTGAGCCGGGACTAGCCGCTGAGGTGTACGAACCAGAGAGCGGACGGGTGATGGAGCTGTACACCACCGAACCGGGCGTGCAGTTTTACTCGGCTATCCACCTCGACGGCGTGATGGGCAAGGGCGGGACAATCTACAATCAGTACCACGGCCTGTGCCTAGAGACCCAGCACTATCCCGACTCGATCAACCAGCCGGGCTTTCCGTCGGTGGTATTGCGTCCGGGAGAAACCTACCGGACGGTTACAATACACAAATTTTCGACGCGGTAAGAAGCTAGGTTAGCCCGTCCAAGGCTCGGGGTCGGCGAATAGGCAGCGGGCCGCCGGGCGCAAGCGCTGAGCGGCTGCCGGGCTGAGGGCACTGAAAAAAACCATGTGTGGGTCGTCTCGGCGGCAGAAAAAACTGGTGAGACTGGGGCGGCTGCTAGCGCTGCGGTTGCAGGTGGTACCGTGCCAGACGTGGCTATTGAAGACGGCGACCGTGCCCGCCGCGCCGAGCAACAGCTTTTGACGCGGATGGTCCGCGGCAGGGTCCTCCAGCGCCTCTTTGGGATCTTCACCACTCCGATGGGTACCGGGAATCACCCGCGTGGCTCCGTTTTCCGGCGTGAACTCCGTCAACATCCACAGCGAGTTGCACACGGCGTAGCGGTCTGCATGGGGTGCGGGGCCGTTGTAATCGACGTGCAGGACCTGCTGTTCACCGTCGGGCGGATGGGGCCGACCGTGAACGCCGAAGGACTTGATACAGCCGTCCAAGACATGGCAAATGGCGGCCAGAACGCGCGGATGGGTAAAGCAAATGTCGAGACCGGCAGTTTTGTTCTGCATGTAGCTAGATTCGGCTGGCCCATCCTTTTGCCCCGTGCCCTCAGCGGCGTACACCCCGTCCATTGCACTGCATATTGAGGCGATCTGTGCGGCCGAGAGGATATTGGGCAGGAGCACATAGCCTTCGCTATCCAAGTGCGCCTTCTCGGCCTGAAAGAGCGTATCGTCTCGCACCCATAATTCGTGTAAGGCCTCCTGTAGCGTCATCCCCGATTTCTTGGTTTCGGGTAGGCGGTAATCTCTACTATATCGCAATGACCTTTTCGGCCCCTTCACTCTCCGGCCAAGTAATGTGAATACTCACCTCGCAATGGGAATTATATACTTGTTTCCACCACCCAAGTAGTTGTTTATATTACATATAAAAACGAAAGGGCGGTCGTAATGCAGTATGACAATCTAATGGATTTACTCAAAGAATTTCCTACTGAACAGTCTTGTATAGATCATCTTGCAGCTCTGCGTTGGCCGAATGGGATTACTTGCCCACGTTGCGAATCGGTAAACGTATATATCTGCAAGACGAATCGCCAAACCGCCCGGCGTGGGGAGAGACGCTAATTAGGGAAAGTGAAGGGTGATCTTTGCGCCGATGTGTTTGGTGGTTGGATCGACGCGGAAAGCAAGCCCTTTTTTTTCATTATGCGCGTTAGCTGATTTATAAGCGGAGACAGCACCCCATATTCTTCCCGCCACACAAGCGTAGAATCCTACTATGGCTCTTGTCCGTTTTTCCTCCGGGACATGCCATAGAATATCCGATTCTTCTATGGTGCTTAGAGTTAGGATTGCGCCGCCTGCGCTTACAAGGAGTGGATAGAGGCCCCGTCTCAAATCTTTTGCGTAGATATGTCCAAGCGGTTGAGCAACTAATTCCAGTGTAAAGGCTAAATTCGGACTCTTCTTCTTTTCGGCCAGCGATAAAGAGCATGAGGCCATCAAAGCGATTAGAATGATTATGAATACTGCGAGCGGTTTCATATTTTTCTCCTTTCTTGTGAATTGGAAGGTGGGGCAGCCTTCTCCCCGTCCTTCTTTTCGCTCAATCCTACCACGATAATCGCAAATGGAATCAAATATATAATTCCCCTCGCAATTGAGGCATTCAAGGAACCTCATCAGCTGTTCGACACTGTAATAGGAAAACTTACCGCTTTTAAGTCGGGAGATTTCTGATTGCTTAACTTCTAGAATCCGCGCAGCTTTTGTCTGAGTCAGCTTGCGGTGTTCGAGAGTCCGAAAAATCTCCGCACCAAGTTGGGCTTTGAGCAACTCTTCTTTCGCTTCCTCATCACTAAAGCCCAAGTCCGAAAAAATGTTGCCACTGCTCTGTTCGATTTTAATATCCTCGTCCATGGTCTTCCTCCTGCTTAGCCAACTCTTTGGCTCGCCTCAAGCGTCTCTTGATTTGGTCAACCTCTTTTTTGGGAGTAGCTATGCCTCTTTTAGATTTCTTCTGAAACGCATGTAGCACGTAAAGGCTCCTATAGGGATTTTGATACGGCTTTTTGATATTCCCGTTGCCCTCGAGGCGATGTATCAAACCCACCGCTCCCAGCCCCGATGCTCGTGCATGCCGCCGAAGTGTTGGGGATGGAAAATCTCGGCGAGAATTTCAGCCGACTCCACTAAGCGCGGCCCTGGGCGGTTGAAAAACTGATTGCCGTCGGTGAGGAACACCTGCCCCTGCTGCACGGCCAGCAGCCGAGACCACAGCGGATGCTGGGTCAGAGCTGGTGACTCGCGTCGGGAGCGGGATATATCAAAACCGCAGGGCATCAGGACGACAATATCTGGCTGGGCTTCCACTAGCTCCTCCCAAGACAGCCAAGGCGAATGCGTCCCTGCCGCCGCGAAAAGGTTTTGGCCACCGGCGATCTCCACCAATTCGGGGATCCAATTGCCCGCGGCCATCAGCGGCTCAAACCACTCGATACAGGCGATGCGTGGACGATGGTCAATATCGCGAGTGCGAGCAGCGATTTGATCCAGCCGATCCCGTAATTGGGCTACCAAGGCACGACCTTGCTTCTCCACTTCTAACGCCGTAGCCACCCGTTCGATATCGCCCCAGACATCGGCTAAGGCATTGGGCTCCAGCGACAGAATGGAGGGCCGCGAGCGCACCAATTGACAAGCGGCCTCCTCGACGTCTTTGAGACTGACAGCGCACACTTCGCACTGCGATTGCGTCACCAACCAATCCGGTGCCAACTCGTCGAGCAAATCAGCGTCCACCCGGTACACCGAGCTAGCTTCCTGCAAGATGGCTTTGACCCGCTGGTCAATCTGATACGAGGTCCCATCCGGATCGAATTTGGGAGCCGTGCAGGCGGGCAACTCGCCGACACCGGCAGGATAGTCGCACTCGTGGGAACGGCCGACCAAGCGCTCGCCGCAGCCGAGGGCGTAGATGATTTCAGTACTGCTGGGCAACAGAGAAACGATGCGGTTCATGGACAGAGCCTCTAAAACGCCAGCGCCGCTGCGCCAGCAACTGTAATAGGAAAACTTATCGCTTTTAACATCTTCTTCAAAGGCGACGTTTTAAGTAACTCGACAGCTTCCAGCTCCATTTCCTATCTTCCCAAGTCAATTAAAAATCCCGCTGCCCGAAATTCCGGGCAGCTAACCCGCGAGCGAACCCATGACTGCTGAAAACCAGATAGAACGGATGGAAGCGCGGATCCGGGAGGCCGGCGACCTCGCCGACGTCTTTACCCGCGACCCACATCGGCCAGCCTATCACTTCACGCCGCCAGCCGCGTGGATGAACGACATCAACGGAGCCCTGTTCTGGAAGGGACGCTACCACATCTTCTACCAGTACAACCCGGACGGTGCCTACTGGAATCTCATTCAATGGGGCCACGCCTCCAGCGCTGATCTCGTGCACTGGGTCCACCATCCAGTGGCGCTGACGCCGGACGCGGACGGACCGGATCGCGTCGGCTGCTTTAGCGGCGGAGCCTTGATCAGCAAGGAAGGAATTCCAACGCTGATCTACTACGGCAACCCCGACGGCCTCTGCCTCGCCCGCAGCAGCGATGATCTGCTGATCGAGTGGACGAAAGACCCGGACAATCCAGTGATCCCCCAGCCGGAAGAAGGAAGCGCCGACTTCGGCCGCTATACCATCCACGACCCCTGCGGCTGGTTGGCCGACGATCTCTATTACGCCGCCATCAACAAACGCGACCCGCAAGATCAAGGGGACGCGGCGTACCTGTTCAAATCGCCGGACCTGCGCACATGGGAGTTCGTCGACTTGTTCTACCAGTCGCGGCGGGAGTGGACCGAAGGAGGCGAAGACTGCGCCGTGCCGGACTTTTTCCCGCTTGGCGACCGGCACATGCTGCTCTTCTGCAGCCATCTTCATGGATCCCAGTACTACATCGGCCAAGTCCGAGACGAACGGTTTTATCCAGACATTCACGGACGCATGAGCTGGGAAGGAGGCCATCTCGGCGGCCCGCGAACCCTGCTGGCCGCAACCGGCCGACGCATCTTCTTCGACTGGGTCCGCGAACTGCGCGGCAACGAGCGCGAACGCGCCTCGGGATGGTCGGGCGTTATGACCGTTCCGCGCCTGTTGTCTCTGGCTCCCAGCGGCCACCTGCAAATCGACCCTGTCCCAGAACTCGAAGTGTTGCGGCTGGCTCCCCGTCGGCACGAGTCCATTGACGTGCCCGCCGATTCCGAGGTAGCGGTCGAGGGAGTCGGCGGCGACTGTCTGGAGTTGGCCGTTGAGATCGATCCCCGTGAGGCGCGAGAAGTAGGGCTGAAAGTGCGGCGCTCCCCAGGAGGTGAAGAAGAAACCGCGGTCTCCTACGACGCCGCAGCCGCCGTGCTGCGAGTCGATGTCAGCCGGTCGTCGCTCGACCGCGAGATACGCTACACCCGCTACCGCAGACTCCTGCCGCATCTGGCCGAGAGTGAACAGTACGTCACCGCCCAGGAAGGGCCGTTCGAACTGGCTCCGGGAGAGTTGCTGACCCTGCGCATCTTCCTGGACCGTTCGATCCTTGAAGTCTTTGCCAATCGCCGGCAATGCGTGACCCAGCGCATCTACCCGACGCGGACCGACAGCATCGGCGTCAGCCTGTTTGCGCGCGGAGATGCGGCCAAGGTGCAATCGCTGCAAGCCTGGACGCTGGCCCCGACGCGGATGTGACACTCTCCAACCGAACCGGAATGTCCCAACTCTCCGGTGGTGCTGATCCTGCGGAACAAATAGAGTCGCCTGAAAAAGGCACGAATCGCCCAAAGCCGTTAAGCAGTCGCGTCTGTTTTCAAGCATTTGACCAACTCGTACAGGGTAGCGCAGACGCGATCGCCGGTCGCCGTGTGAAGCCGCCAAACCGTGTCGTCGTTGTCGCGGATGATCTCAACGCATGTCGGCGCATCTTCCGCCACGCGCAACCCCGCCCGTTCCAACGCGCGCACCGTCCACAGTGCATGCAGCCCTTCCCCAACCAAGCCGACTTCCCCTTCCGGCTCTTGCGCCAACTGAAAAGAACCAATCGCCGGGTCGAATTCCACGTCCGCAAACGTCCGCTGAAAAGCCCCACTCAACACCAAGTCTTCCGGTGCCCCGGTTTGCAACGGACCGTCCAGCGGCAGCAACCAGAGGCGGTCGGCGCAGCGCAGGGCCAAGTCCAAATCGTGCGTGGAAAGCAAAACGGCGCGATCGCGACCGCCGGCCAAGCGCCGCAACAACTGCACGATTTCGACGCGCCGCGGCAAGTCCAAAAAGGCCGTGGGCTCGTCGAGGAGCAGCACCGCTGGTTCCTGCGCCAAGGCGCGGGCAATCATCACCTTCTGCCGTTCGCCATCGCTTAGTTCGCCGACGCTGCGCGAGGCTAAGTCCCTAGCTCCCACCGCGTCAATAGCCCAGCGCACCACCTCTTCGTCCGCCGCAGAAAGGCGGCCATCCCAACCCGTATACGGGTAGCGACCCAACGCCACGAGCGCATAGGCCGACAAGTTGCCCACATCTACTCGCTCGGTCAGGACTAAGCCCAGAAGCCGTGCCCGTTCGCTCTCGGTCAGACTGTGCAGGTCGCGGCCTTCAAGGTTTACCTCACCAGCCAGCGGCTTTTGCAGGCCAGCCAGTGTGCGCATGAGCGTGGATTTGCCAGCACCATTGGGTCCCAACAAGCAGACCAGTTCCCCTTTGAGCAATTCCACGCCAATGTCCGCGGCCACTTCAACGCGCGGGCGTCGCTTGGGCGCATAGCCAATGCACAGGTCGCGCGTTTGTAGAATGGTCGCAGCCACGGCGTTCAGGCGGCAAAAGCCTGCCGCAGCGTGCGGCGGCGCAAGATGATCCAAGTGACCACGGGCGCGCCGATCAAGGCTGTGACCGCATTCAACGGCAGGGTAGCCTCGCTACCGGGCAAACGGGCCACTAGATCCGCAGTTAAGGCCAAAATGCCGCCCAAGAGCACGCTGGCCGGCAGCAGTACGCGGTGGTCCGAAGTGTTGAAAAGAGCGCGGCACAAATGCGGCACAGCCACGCCCAAAAAGCCAATGGGACCGCAATAAGCCGTAACCGCGCCAGCCAGCAGCGCAGCACTGGCAATAATCCACAATCGCGCCCGCCGCGCGCCCAAGCCCATGCTCCGCGCATAGGTTTCGCCGAGCAACAGGGCATTGAGCGGTTTGACCAGCAGACTGGCAATTCCCAGACCGACCAGCACCACCGGCGCTAAAAAGGTGAGTTGGCCCCAAGCGACTGCGCCAAAGCTGCCAAAAGTCCACAGGACATAGGTCTGCACCTGTTCAGGGATGCTGAAGTAGAGCAACACGCTGACCACGGCGCTGGTCAGATAGCCGAACATGAGGCCGAGGATGAGCAAGGTCATGGTGTGCTGCACGCGCCGCCCCACAAAAAGTACCAAGCCCAACACCAGCGCCGCCCCAACCACAGCCGCGGCGACCACGCCAACCTGCCCTAAAAGCCCCAGCCCAACCAGCAGGCCAGCCCCAGTAACGCCCGTGCCCAAAACGACCAACGCCACGCCCAGACTAGCTCCAGCGCTGATACCGAGGATGAAGGGATCGGCGAGGGGATTGCGGAACAAGGTCTGCATTTGCAACCCGCTGGCGCTCAGAGCCGCGCCAGCCAACACCGCGGTGAGCGCGCGCGGCAGACGGATCGCGTAAATAATGTGGTTCCAACTCGGCTTTTGGTCGGCTTCACCCCACAGGATGGCGACCACCGCATCGAGGGGAATGGACACCGACCCCACGCCCAGACTGAGCGCAAAAAAGCCGAGCAAGGCCCCGGCCATCCCGAGGAAGAGTCCCCAGCTCGGACCCAGCCGAGGCCAAGGAGTGCTCTGTGCATCAGTGGTGGAAGCAGTCGCCACGGCGTCTCAGTCTAGTTTTTGATAGAATTTGAGCGCGTGTTCCGGCAGGCGGTCGGGATGCAGGATTTTTATGAAATCGGCTAACACGATATGGGGTTCGACAAGGCCGCTTTCCCAGTAGTCGTTGCCACCGTGCGCGTTGAGCCGGGCGTTGGCATTGTACACTCGGCCGCTGTTGAACGCCGCAAACGCCGCGTAGCGCTCGTCCGCGGCCTGCACCTCGGCCAGCGAATGCCATTCGTTGCGCATGGTCAGCCACACGTCGGCCGCGTGGGCCTTTTCGTACACGGCCTCAAAATCCAAGGGCAAGCTCCCCC
>JAPPEF010000353.1 GCA_028875335.1 Gemmatimonadota bacterium | reverse complement strand
CGCGCGACTGCTTGGTGGAAGCGGTTCAGCGCTATGCTATCGACGGCTTTGACGTAGATCACGCTCGCTATCCGGCCCCGGCCAATGTGCACAGCTTGATGGCCTGCGGCTGTGACAACTGCCAAGACGAAGCCGTCCGCTTGGGCTACGATTTTGCGGCTATGCGGCGCGGCGTACTGGCTCTGCGTCAGCGCCTAGAGCGTTTGACTCCGACCGAAGTGCGGGCCTTGGCTGCGGGGCGTCCGGGTTTGATGGACTTTCTGGAGTTGTTGGCCCAAGATGGGGCCGTACTTGATTGGGTGCAGTTCCGCGCTCATATACTGGCCGAGCGCATGGGGGAATTTCGCGCCGCTGTGCAAACAGCAGGAGGCCGTGATAAAGTCTTTGGCAGCGATGTGTTTCCCGCCTCCACAGGGCTGTTGGGTGGGCATTGGTACGGCAAGTGGGAAGAAGCGACGGATTTTCTCACGGGGGGGAGTTCGCACGGCGGTGTGGTGGGTTGGGCGACCGGGGGGACCAACTTGGCGCGGGAGTGGACTGCGGCGTTGTGTCGGCACGCTCAAGGGCTGGACGAAAGCGAGGTATTGGCTCTGGTGTGGCGCATGTTCGGGGTGGAGGATTTGGATTTGCCGGAGACTGTGGCGGGGGTAGCGGAAGGGCCTTTGCCGATCGCCGCCCTGTACGAGCGCGAAGTGGCTCGCATAAAGGCGCAGACCAGTGGGGCGGTGCCGATTTATCCGCCTCTTTCAGCGGGGGCGGCTCCTGAATTGGTACGAGCTTTGGGGGAGGCCGTGGCCGGGCATGGGTGCGATGGGTGCTTGTTTACGGTTAATGTCGAAGACGAGGGACAGGTGCGGGTGTTGGGGGAGGCTTTGGTGGGGGTGGGGTGAGGTGATGCGTCACTTTGAAATCTGGCCGCTAGCGGCGCAAAACAGGTACGGATATTGCTTTTAAATATTCCGAAGTCCTTTTCTCTTGTTCTTGCTTTTTATTGACACCCTTCTATCTCGTTCAGTACCTTCATGGTACACCCAAGGAGAGTAGGAGCCCAGCCATGACCACCACTTTAAGCAAAGAAATTGCCGCCTATGAGCGCATCCGTGATGAGCTTGAAACCGACCACTTCGGTAAGTGGGTTTTGGTTCATGACGAGAAATTGGTCGATATATACTCGTCTTTTGAAAAGGCCGCCCAAGACGCCGTAGAGCGTTTCGGGCGCGGTCCATATCTGATCAAACGAGTCGGAGAACCACCGATGACACTGCCTGCTTCCGTGATGTATAGGCCCGTCTATGCCGACGATTAAATGCGGATTTGACGACCAAACGGGAGGACAGTCCGGTCGAGATGCATTAACACTCTACGGTCCTACACTATGGGTACAGATCGGCTTCGATTCAGCTTTTCGACCCATTGCCGGTACTAAACCTAATCTACCACCTGATCAGCATCCTGCTTTAGTGGATACGGGCGCGACGGAAAGCTGCATCGACTCTCATCTCGCTCTTGTACTAAACCTACCTATTGTCGATAGACAAAACGTGGCTGGAGTTCATGGGGCCGATACAGTCAATATCCATCTTGCTCAGATTTACGTCCCGACCCTGAATTTTACGGTATATGGTCGGTTTGCCGGTGTCCATCTACGCGCTGGAGGTCAACCTCACTTTGCCCTTATCGGTAGAACCTTCTTGGAAGACTTTACGATGAGGTACGAGGGCAAAACAGGCATGGTTACCCTCAGCAGTGAATAGGGTTCGCTAGCCACATGAAGACGCCCCAACCGTCGCTGTACGGTTGGGGCGTCTTTGTGTCTCTGGAACCAGTGTCTACAACGTACTTCCTTAAATCAACTCCCAGCAAGCGGGCTATAGTGCCCTTGCCTGCAGCCTGCTTGCGAGTGTAGTGGGCGGGCTTCTGGCTATCGGCCAGCGTTCTGCAACTTAAGGGTGAAGTCCATTGAAGTATCCCGTTCGAAACTTAGGCGACGAAGTCTATATCAACACACACCAAGAGTAGAACGCAGGATCAGTCAACACGTTGACGGAGCTCTGCCAGAACATCCGACAATTCAGACGTGTCGGGAAGCAGCGGCGACAGCTCGCGCCACTCCACCATTGCGATTCCTCGGACGATACACGCTAGGACCTCCGGGTTCCGATGCGGCATTTCCGTTTCGAGCGTCCGCGGATCGGAACGGTACCGGTCGATAATCACCGAATACCTGTATTTCGGTCGCCGATCCTTGACAAACATCCAGAAGTACGGTCGCCGATCGCCGGCGTGCTCAATGGCGCAGTCGATGTTGCGAACAATCTGATTCCGCAACGGATCGTAGGTAGTCTGCTCGGATACGTCGCTCCCCAGCTTCGCCTCCACGAAGATTAGGTAGTCGTCTCCTTTTAGCACGGCATCCACCTCTGTAGGACCTTCCACGGGTTTGGAATTTTGGGCTCGTTTTCGCCATTCTGCCTTGTCTGAACTCTCCATCCGCAAACGACTCGCACGCTCGTACTCACATGGCGTGGGAACCGTGCGCCAAAGATCAATGGTAGGCGGGCTGCTGTAGGCTAGCGAATCGTCCAGTGCGGATGCGTGGCTCTTCGCCAGAGAGACGAGTTCCGGCCACCACGAGGCGGGTTCTCGTCGCTGAATCGCTTGCAGCACGTTCCAAGTCACCCAATCCTCACTCTGCGGAGATTTCAGAATGCGATGAAGGTCGCTCGGCTTTTTGGCTTTTGGATGGGAGAGCAACCCTTCGAGATCGACGAACGGGAATCGTGTCGAATAATCGATCAATCTTTGCACGTTTATCTCCTTTGATTATCCGGTTTGTGCCCCAGATACTGAGACGCTCCGCATGTTAACCGTATCGGTTTGTTGCAAGGTAAAAGTATAGGTAAAATACAGCACCTTTTTGGTCCCTCAATCAATGCGCTAAACACACGCACGGGTCGGACAAAGATCTCTAAAGATCGTTTGCCGGGCCTTTGGCGGGGCCTCCCAGTACGGGTTGAATTGCGGCGGGCACATATCCGGCCCTATGGCACTACAGGTCTTCCAGCGTGCCATTTCGTTCAGCTTCTGTGGCCTGATCCACTAGAAAGTCCAGCTTCCCGTCGTCCGAATCCGCTCCGATCTGCTGATCCCACTCTTCCCAATCGTATTCACTGAGCCAGCGCCTCAGTTGAGCATAGTCGGATTTAGAAAGGCTTATGATCGCCTGCTGAATCTCCGCTATAGTTGACTTGGTCATTCCTTAATTATATGGACAACGGCATTTCTTACGCTGCAACAGCAATTCCACGTTAAGCTCTTCGAGTAACCCAGGCAACTCCAACTCCTCACCCGGCACGATGTACTAGCACAGGACCTTCGCTTGTGCTAACTACTAATTTTGACCAAATTAGTAGTTAATTAGTATTTCGTCATCCTGAAGTAGCAATTCACTCCATTTCGCCGCCGATCCCCATCAGATAGAAGCACGACTTCAACCATGAGACTGCCCAAAAACCCGAAACCTTTCGACGAGTTGGTCTCGTCGTACGAACCAAATGACTTGGTCAGGCTGCTGGGGTCGGACATTGGCAGCCTGCCCAAGGACAGGTACCTGCATTGGGATCAGCTTCGTCACCTGCCCCCGCCGGAAGGGTTTACGAGCCTTGACTGGTGGACTGCCGTCAAGCTCAAGCGCATGGTTTCGCGGCACGAGCTGCCATTCAAGGACACTCGCGGCAGGCCGTTCTCATTCAGCGACACGGAGAACCTGTACCCTCGGCTCCATCAGGTGGACCGGGACGTGAGCGGGAGGATCGAGGTACCCCACGGCGACGTGGTCAACAGCGGCTCCCGCGAACGGTATCTGATGAACTCTCTGATCGAAGAGGCGATCACGTCTAGCCAGCTAGAGGGTGCCGTCACGACCCGCCGGGTTGCCAAGGAGTTGCTGAGATCAGGCCGCCCGCCACGCGACAACAGCGAACGGATGATCGTCAACAACTACTCGGGCATGGAGTTTCTACGCGAAAACATCGACGAAGAACTGACAGTCCCCATGCTCATGGACCTGCAAAGGACACTGACAGAAGGGACGCTCGATCCAGATGCAGTTGGGCGGCTCCGGCGGCAGACCGACGTGGTTGCTGTGGTGGACCAACGCGACGGCGAGGTCGTACACACGCCCCCGGACGCCAGTCAGCTCAGCGACCGCGTCGAACTGCTCTTGGATTTCGCCAATGGACGCACCGAGGACGATCCATTCCTGCATCCGGTCGTCAAGTCCATCCTCCTTCACTTCATGATCGGCTACGACCATCCGTTTGTAGATGGAAACGGACGGACCGCAAGAGCACTGTTCTACTGGTCCATGGCGAGATCGGGGTACTGGCTGACCGAGTTCCTCTCTATTTCGGCAGTCATTCAGAAGGCTCCCGCTCAGTACGTTCGCGCGTACGTGTTCTCCGAGATCGACGACAACGACGTCACGTATTTCCTCGACTACAACCTGCGGGTGATCCTAGACTCGATCCGCTTCTTGCACGCGTACTTGGCGCGCAAGGCCGGAGAGACGAGCAGATTGGAGGCCATGCTGCGCGGTTCTGATGCGGCCTTGGTGCTAAACCATCGCCAAGTAGCCCTGCTAGGGCACATGCTGAAGCACCCCGACTCCTCGTACACCATAGATGGGCACCGGCGATCCCACAACGTCACATACGAGACAGCACGCACCGACCTCCGTGCTCTCGACAAAATGGGATTAATCGTCAAGTACACGGGTGGGCGTAAATGGATATACAGGATAAGCGATAACTTCGAAGATCGACTCAAGCGGGTCGTCGCACCCTGACGAGTCATCGCCCTTGTCGCCTCCGCCAGCGTCCTACTCAAGAAGCTCGCGCAGGCGATCCGCATAGCGCGCACGATCTCGATCATCGGCCCGCACGGGCACTCCTAGATGTCTCCCATCACCGATGTACCGCGGGATCACGTGCGTGTGCAGATGCCAGACATCCTGGCCGCCGGCCGGCTCGTTGTTTTGCCGCACCGTTACGCCATCGCAGGGATACCCGGTGCGGATGGCGACCGCCACGCGGCGCACCATGTGGGCAATGCGGCCGGCCAGTTCGTCGGGCAGCGTGTAGACGTTCTCAATGTGTGCCAGCGGGATCACCAGCGCCTTGCCGGGGTTGGCCGGGCTCCAGTGCAGCGCAATCTGCACCAGAACGTGCTCGTCGCGCCACGCCGTGAACTCGGATTCCGCGCCGCCTGCTATGGCACAGAACGGGCAGCGATAATCGGTCGGCTTGTGCGAAGGTAGCTCAACCATAACGGCATGGATCTCCAGAAGCGAGGCAACTAAATCTCCTCACCATACAAACACCGTTCCCAACAATTCATCGGGTGTATCCCGCAGCGTGTCATAGATGCGCTTGGCTTCGCTCACCGGGACGACGTCGCGGATTAAGGGCGCAATCTTCACCAACCCGCGATCGACCAGACGACACAGATTCTGCAGGTCATTGCGATCAAAATGACTGTTTTGTTTTAGCTGGATCTCGCGTCCCTGACCAAGGTTAAAGGTATAGGTCACTTTGTCCCGTCCAGCGATGAATACAACCCGGCCGCGCTGGCGCACAGCACTGATAAGCTGATCCTCCATGCCCGGCACGCCAGCAAAGTCAATCACCGCATCGAACGTCCCGTCCGCTATCTCTTTTTTCCATCCGTCCCCTGCAACATTCACAACGGTTTCAGCCGCACCAATCTGCTCGGCAAGCTCCAGCCGGTTGGCATTGATGTCGCAAAGCGCGACGCGTGCTCCCATGCCAGTAGCAATCTGCGCGGCGACCTGACCGATGATGCCAGCCCCCACGATCAACACCCGTTCTCCCATCTGCAACTCGGCATTGCGACAGGTGCGCATAGCGACGCTGGTCATCCCGAAAAGCGCCGCCTCCTTACGGTCAATCGAATCAGGCAGCTTGATGAGCAAGCCATCTTCTGGCATCACGACGTAATCTGCGTGGAGGGCACTCATGTACAGCACATCCCCAATCTGTAATTCGCTGACATCGGGCCCCACCTCAATCACCCGCCCCACATTTTGGTAGCCATTGCCGCCGGTGGGCAGTTGTTCATCTTTGGGAGCGTAGTTGCCGCCAATCAGTTGATTGCGTTCTGTGCCGTTTGTTATCCCAGAGTACATCGTCTCGGTTTTGACTTCGTTGCCGGTTGGCCTCTCCGGCTCAGACCAATCGTGGACGAGGACTTTCTGCCTTCTCTTATCAGGTAAGCCTTGAATACTCAACGTCCGCATTCCGCCCCTAAATCCTCCCCGCCAGCCACTGAATTCCCTGCGCAATAACCGTGCGGAAATTTGGGTCGGCAAAGACCTGATTGTCGTGCCCCGACTGACAACAGAACACGCGAGCGTTCTTGTACTGCCGAGTCCACGCCAGCGTCTTCATGCTCTCGGGGTGATCGGTGGTCAACAACAGGTCGCTGTCATCCCCCGGATCCGCCATGATATACGTCTCATCCACCATCTCCCACGGAGCCAATCCGCGGAGAATCGGATGCTGCGGATCGGCGATGTCAACGTCCAGGTTTTGGCCAACCTTGAAATCGAAACTGCGATCTTGAATGCCGCACAGATCCGACCACAATTGCCACTGCGGAAACGCGAGGATGGCATGGTGCAGCACCAATATACCCGTCTGATCTTCACCCAGTTGTTCAATGGCTTCCCGGACTCTTCCTTCGTCGGGCGTCTGCCGATGAAAGTTATAGAATACGAGGACGTCGTACTGCTCCCGGACTTTGCCAGCATCTGCCGCAAAGTTCTCCAAATCCTGTAGATAAAAATCAATTTCGGGAATGCTCCTGAACAACCCGTGAAATCCCGGCACATCAAAGGCGTGCTGTCCAGTTATAACTGCTGTCTTGCTCTTGCTCATAATACCCTCCTTATCCCCTCTCTAGGCGCGGCCGCACCTCTCGCTCCAAGCGGTCCGCCAGTTCGTCTTCTGCGACATCCAGTGCATAGTCCATCTGAATGCCCATCCAGAATTGGGGGGACATGTTGAAGTAGCGAGCGAGTCTCAGGGCGGTATCAGCAGTAATGCCTCTTTTTCCTAACACGATCTCATTGATACGGCGAGGTGGTACGCCGATGGAAAGCGCGAGGTGGTTCTGACTGAGATTCATCGGCTTGAGGAACTCTTCTAACAAGACTTCCCCCGGATGAACAGGAGCTAATTTCTGAGCACACATACGTCTATCTCCCTAGTGATAGTCCACGATCTCAACGTTGTAAGCATCGCCATTTTTCCAAGTGAAACAGATACGCCATTGATCATTTATTCGAATACTGTATTGGCCGGCCCGATCGCCGCGGAGTTTTTCAAGGCGATTGGCTGGTGGTACTCGAAGATCAGCTAGTGTAACTGAACGATTGAGCATGCGAAGTTTGCGAACGGCGGTCCGTTGAATATCGCTGGGCAGCTTCCCCGATCGGATGCGCTGGAATATCCGTTCGGTTTCCCGATCTCTGAAGGACCGTATCATGCGTACAATATATAACGCTTGTCATTAAACGACAAGCGTTATACTGGACGAAAATACAGCCTGTAATGGTTCGGTCGTGTTGGCTTTAGTAGGATGGTTCCGCAGTCAAATGACGGCAACGGCGCTCCGGGCGAGCTCGTCCCAGTCTGGTTCCACCGCAGGACGGTCGCTCCAAGCTATCGACAAGGTGCCATTTTCTACGACGACCGTACCCCGGCAGTCCAGATCCTCCTCGGGAGGACGCGGCAGCACGCCCATAGCTTCAAAGACGGGATCGTTGCCAATGGCCAAGATGACCTGGGGATCGCCACCGTGCACCTCGACGCCGAAGCTCTCGGCCAATTGGGCCTGTTTGACTTGGCCCGTGATGCCGATGCCCCGCTGCCGGACGATATCCGCGGCCTGTAGCGCCAAGTACGGTGCCGTATTGTAGGGCTGGCCGCCGATAGCTCCGATCCACTCGAGGGTCAGCACCGGCAGATCGAGAGCGTCGCACAGCTTCTTCAGACCCATGATGTCGTAGTCCTGCAACGGCTCTTCGATCCACCTGTAATGGTACTTTTCTAGGATGCGGCCGATTTTTATAGCCTCCTCGACCGTGTACGACTCGACGGCATCGTGGAAGAGCAGAATATCGTCGCCCAGCGTCTCCCGCAGCTTCCTGGCCATCTCCCCGTTGCCTTGCACCCCCCGGTACGAGTGATCCTTGCAGCCGATAAACCCCTCTTCTTCTACGCGCTTCACCGCGTGGGCCACTAGGTCGTCAATGGTCCGGCCGCCGACGTTGCAGTAGGCGGGGACGCTTTCGCGGCAGGCCCCGAGCAGCTTGTAGATCGGCAGGCGGGCGCTTCTACTCGCCAGATCCCACAACATCCGGTCGATGGTGTCGAGCAGTCCCCTGCCCGTGTACATGAATCGCTGGGCCATCCAGAAACGCTGCCAGATGTATTCTCGGTCAAAGGCATCCACGCCGATGAGCATGTGGGCATACCGGGCCAGAAACGCCTTGGCCTCCCATTCCAGTTCACGAGGATCGAAACCTGTGGCGTAGTTGGCGTATGCATCCAAGTCTCCATCCGTCACGAGCCGGATCATCAGGCGGTACGTTGGCTCGGGCTCTTCCCCGGTGAACGTAAATCCCTCGGGATCGACGGCACCGAATCCTTGGTCGTGGGTAAGCAGGCCGGAGATACCCGGCGGCACGGGGGCGATGCTTCCTCTGGCCCCACAACTCTCCTGCCTCGTCGCGGGTTCGCCCTTCAACAGGTAACACTTCACATCTCGAATCTGCATAGGGTATCCTAGTCAGCCTCAGCTCTCAATCAGTTCCGTGGTGTGCTCGTTGACGGCACCCATGTCGATCTCCATGCCCAGTCCCGGCACATCGGGAACCTCGATATACCCATCGCATATCTGCAGCGGATTCTCGATGAACGGCGAAGAGGATGTGTCGGCGACCACCTCCAGAAAGGGCGCATTCCGGATGGCACCCGCCAGATGCAGATGGGCGAAACCGTCGCATAGCCCTAAACCGTCTAGATGGCAGTAAGCCCCAAAGGCTTCGGCACAGCGGGCGGCCTTGAGCACATCCGTCATGCCGCCGGCCCGGGTTACACTGGTGCGAACGTGGTCGGCCGCTTGGGCCGCCATGACCTGGGCCGCTTCCATGGGACTGGACACGCCCGTGCTGGTCGGGGTATCTATCTCGGCGGCTAGCTGCCTGCCGCCGGACATGTCGTTGTCGGGCCGCGGCCGGTCAAAACAGAAAAAGTCCGCAGCGTCGAGCGCCCGGCCGATCCGTATCGCTTGATCGAGAATCCACCGCGCCCGGCCGTCGAGCAACAGACAGAATTCCGGTCCGACGGCTCCGCGCACGTCGCGTATGAGGTTGATGAGCGACTCTTCGTCCAAAAGGGCGTCGAATTTGTACCCCCGGAAACCTGCACCTTGCGCTTCCTGTGCTTCCTCGACGATCTCCTCCGCCGAGTTGCGCTCTGACCTCCTGCACACCGGAATGCGATTGCGAAAGCCGTTGACGTGTCGGTGAACCGGCCGGCCGGCGATCCTAGCCGTGAGATCCCACAATGCGATGTCGATACAGGCGCGAAGGTCGGAAGGAACCCTCCCGTCCGCCTCGTTGAACGCCAACCATATCCGTTCGCGATCGACGGGATTCGCGTTGATGAGGATGGAGGCCGCTTCGGCCACATCGGCCCCGGCGACCGTGGCCGCAACTCCGGTACAGCGACCTTCTAGGCCCGCATCGGTCAGAATGCGCAACAGACCGACGGGCTGATGTATAGCTATTCGGGATATAATCATGGTCTTTTCAATGATGTAATCGAGATGCGTGCAGTATAGACCGGCGGGCGTGCGATGTCAACGATCTATATTCGAGCCACAATCTCTGAATATCGCTGCCGTAGTCGATATGACCTCTTGCCAAAGCCTGCGCCCCAATTCGGCACTCGCTTGGCTCGCGTCGCCTATGACACCAGTGTCTGAATATTTCGTGAAATCGAGATGCGGATCGTTCCAGTCCACCTCCCTTGAGCTAGTTGACGGGATCCTGTCGAGTCGGACCGTGTTTGGACGCCGATGCAGGGCGATCGAGGTCGTGAAGCTGTCGGCGTGTCCTCCTAAGACACTTGGATCAGCTACACGGCACCAAATGTCATGGTACGGCAGAGGAGGAAGGTGGGCCACGCATGAAGGGCGGAATTTTGCGTTGAACCTGTCCACTGCCTCCTCTAGTCGATGCTCGCCGCAGCCGCGCCAGACAACGATAGTATCGAAGCCCTGCTCTGCAAGTGAGTCAAGGACGAAATATATACACTCTTCATGCACAGAGTGTGGGATATTGATATAGCCCGAGCCAAAGCCCCGATGTTCGGGCGTGGGCCCAAATGGCATGGCCGGCAAAACCAAAGCACGCACATCGTGACAGCGTGCCGCGTGCTGTGCCGCTTCCAAGGAGACCGCTTCTGCAAACCAAGTGTCAAAATCCACCGCCAAATGTGGCCCCTGCTGCTCTGTGCATCCAGTGGGTACGACCGCCAAACACCCAGCGTCAATAAGCGACTTGATTTCCAGATATGTATAGTCAATAAATTTATGCGACTTCATGTTGGCTCGTCCGCATCGCCTCGATGCAAGGATTATCATCGCTCAATCAAGTAATGTCCGCGTCAAAAATTCATCCATTGCTGGAAAGACGGAATAAAACTTCTCAATCACCGCAGCTTCCGCAGGGACTGTAGCGGGAAACTCTACCATTTCCGCTTGCTCTAAAAGAGACAGGAGTCGCTCAGCACTTCGTCGAGGATGTATTTCATCGTCACCTGGCACAATCATAACGGGGAAAGAAATCGAGCGTATCTCATCTTCGGTCAGCCCTGCGGGCCAGCTCATCGATAAGAAGAAGGTACCCCAGCGACGGAGTGTTGCGGCAAATAGCTGCGGATCTATCGCTAGGACGCGCGCTCGATTGCTCGGATTTCGATAGATTGTTTGTGCTAACCAAGTGCCCCGTTCAGGAGATTGGCCCTGGAGTTCACAGAACCACGACTCTGTTGAGGCATCAATCGCGGCTTGCATACCTTCGCGTTCAGCTACTTCTGCAAGACTAAAACAGTGCTTATGTACACCTGGTCTAAACAATGCGACATCGTCAGTAGGTGCGGAAAATAGAATGAGCGATTTTACATCTTTTGGGTATCGATGCGCCATCCAAAGCGATAAACTGCTACCGGCCGACGCGCCAGCAAAACAAGCGGGACCTAACTTTAAGTTCCGCAGGAGTGCGTGAAGGTCCTCTACGTCTGTAGCCACATAGCTCGGACTATCCGTCAGGGCGACATCAGACGCGCCAAACCCATTGCGCCGATCCCAAATCAGCACGGAGTACTGACGAGCGAAATGACCGGCTACCAAATAGCTCAATTCGTTGCGACCAAAGCGGCCCCCTTCCGTCCATACCAGCAGCGGTCCGTTACCAAAGATTTCATATACAATGGACGCGCCATTCACGGTTGTTGTAGGCATTGATTGTATCTTTTCTGTTGTTTCGGCAGACGAGTTTGCTGGTGACCGTGCGTCGGCAGCTCCGTTCCCATGAATTCCATCGATCACCAGCAAGAATTCACGTGTCGCCAGAACGTATCGCCGGGCAAAAGTACCGTCAATTATGCCGATCCAGAGCATCTTGCCCTGTGGATTCAATAATGAAACGGGGTTGACATGATTCCCTTATGGTTCGTTTCTACATTGAGCAATTCGACCGATGGCCCATGCTTCTAACGATCTCCACAACCTATCAACCCGCCACTGACTTGGGCTATCTCCTGCACAAGCACCCAGATCGCGCCCAAGCTCTCGAGCTGCCCTTTGGGACGGCGCACGTCTTCTATCCAGAAGCCTCGTCTGAGCGATGCACTGCCGCGTTGCTCCTCGACGTAGATCCCACCGCGCTCAAGCGGCGCTCGGCGTCTCCCGACTTTGCGCTGGCGTCCTATGTCAACGACCGTCCCTACGCGGCCTCTTCCTTTACCAGCGTGGCCATTGCCCGCGTGTTTACCTCGGCCTTGAATGGACAGTGCCGAGAACGGGCCGAGCTAGTAGAAAGAGCCCTGCCGCTGCGAGTGGGCGTCAGCGCACTGCCCTGCCGGGGAGGCGAGGACTTGTTGCGCGGCCTCTTTGAGCCGTTGGAATATGCGGTGGAGGCCAAGGACTTCTTGCTCGACGAGCACTTTCCAGAGTGGGGGGACAGCCCCTATTACGAGGTGGAGCTGCAGTGCGTGCGGCCATTAAAAGAAGTGCTGGCGCATCTGTACGTTCTGATACCGGTGCTAGACGACGAGAAGCACTACTACGTGGGCGAGGAGGAGATCGACAAGCTGATGCGGCGAGGAGGGGAATGGCTGGCAGGCCACCCGTTGAGAGACCTAGTTGTCGAGCGCTACCTAAAGCACCAGCGAGGTCTGAAGCAGGCTGCGCTGTCGCGGCTGTTGGTAGAGGAATCAGGAGAGGCTGAAAATCACGCGGGTGAAGAGGCTCTCGAAGCAGAGTTGAGCTTGAACCAGCAGCGCCTAACCGCCGTGTTCGAGGTACTCAAGGCGAGCGGTGCCCGGAGGGTGCTGGACCTCGGCTGTGGGGAGGGGCGGCTGCTTGCGCTGTTGGCGGCGGAAGTGCAGTTCACTGAAGTGGCGGGAATGGACGTGTCGCCGCAAGCCCTGTCGCGCGCTCGTCGGCGATTAGAGAGGTTGCCGCGCGGCGAGCAGGTCACGCTTTTTCAGGGGTCGCTGGCCTATCGCGACGCTCGGTTGAGCGGGTACGACGCTGCGGCGCTAGTGGAGGTCGTCGAGCATTTGGATCCGCCGCAGCTACGAGCCTGCGAGCGGGCCGTGTTCGAGTTCGCCCGCCCGGCTACGGTGGTGATAACTACTCCCAACGCTGAGTACAACGCTCATTGGGACGCGCTGCCGGCCGGTGCATTTCGCCATCCCGACCACCGCTTCGAGTGGCGGCGGGCGGAATTTGGGGCGTGGGTCGAGGAGATGGGGACGCGCTATGGATATGCTGTGCGCATCGCGCCCGTCGGACCGGAGGACCCCGAACTAGGTTCGCCGACGCAGATGGCGATTTTCTCTGCAAGGGGTACTCGTGGCTGACGAGAAAATTCGACTCTCGATACCCGATCTCTCGCTGGTGGTGCTAATCGGCGTCTCTAGCTCGGGCAAATCGACCTTTGCCCGCGAGCACTTCCTCTCGACCGAAGTGCTGTCTGCGGACTTTTTTCGCGCCTTGGTCGCAGACGACGAAAACAGCCTAGAGGCCACGGACGATGCGTTCGCCGCCCTGCACTTTGTCGCTGCCCGCCGCTTGGCGCGGGGCCTGTTGACCGTGGTAGATGCGACCAACGTCCAGCCCGAGGCGCGCAAGCCGCTGGTAGAACTGGCCAAGCGCTACCACGCCCAGCCAGTGGCCATCGTCTTCGACCTGCCTCAATCTCTCTGCGAGGAGCGGGCGACCGCGCGCACAGACCGCGACTTGCCCCCCCACGTAATCCCCCGGCAATTCCGCCAGTTGCGCCGCAGCCTCAAGGGTCTCAAGCGCGAGGGTTTTCGCCGCATCTTTGCGTTGCGCGCGCCCGCCGACGTGGCGCGAGTTGAAACAGTGCGGGAGAAGCTGTGGCCGGACTGCCGCGAGGAGGGCGGTCCGTTCGACATCATCGGCGATGTCCACGGGTGTTGCGCCGAACTTGAAGCCCTGCTCGACCAGCTAGGGTATCGCATTGCAGGGGAAAAGGTGGAACCGCCGCCGGGGCGCAAGGCCGTCTTTGTCGGCGACTTAGTGGACCGCGGCCCCAATGCCCCCGGCGTCCTCGCGCTGGTCATGCGCATGGTGGAGTCGGGCGCGGCCCTGTGCGTGCCGGGCAATCACGACGCGCGCTTGGTCCGAGCCTTGCAGGGCAGAAAGGTCCAACGCACGCACGGCTTGGCAGAGACGCTAACCCAGCTTGACGACGAGACCGCGGAGTTCAAGAAAAAAGTCGAAACCTTTCTCGGCGGCCTAGTCAGCCACTACGTCCTCGACGGGGGCGCGCTGGTGGTAGCGCACGCGGGTATGAAGGAGGAGATGGCTGGCCGCGCCTCTGGGGCCGTGCGCGCATTTGCCCTGTACGGAGACGTGACGGGTGAAGAGGATGAATTTGGCTTGCCGGTGCGCCGCGACTGGGCGGCTGAGTATCGGGGCCGCGCCCGCGTCGTCTATGGCCACACACCTGTGGCGCAGCCGGAATGGGTCAACAATGCGATCAATATCGACACTGGCTGCGTGTTTGGCGGCGCGCTGACGGCGCTGCGCTATCCCGAACTGGAACTCGTATCCGTCCCGGCCAAGGCGCAGTATTCCGAGCCGGTCCGTCCCTTGGCAGTGCAACAGACGCGCGATGATGTGCTAGACTTAGCGGATGTGGTCGGAGGCTTCGACTCGAGCTCAGCCAAAGGTCGGCGCGTGGAGACGCGGTTGATGGGCCGAGTTTTCGTCCATGCAGAGCGGGCGGCTGCGGCACTGGAGGTGATGAGCCGCTTTGCCGTTGATCATAGGTGGCTGGTCTATCTGCCGCCGACGATGGCCCCACCCCAAACCAGCACCCGCCTCGACTTGCTTGAACACCCGGACGAGGTCTTGGCGTACTATCGCCGTAGCGGCGTACGCGAACTCGTCTGCGAGGAGAAGCAGATGGGCTCGCGGGCCGTGCTGATCGTCTGCCGCGAGCCGGAGACAGCGCAGCGGCGCTTTGGGGTCGAGGATGGCAGCGCGGGCATCTGTTACACGCGCACGGGCCGCCGCTTCTTTGTGGATGCGGGTTTGGCAGCGGGGGTCTTAGATCACGTGCGCCGGGCCTTTGAGCGCAGCGAGCTGTGGAGTGCGCTGGCGACGGACTGGGCGATACTCGACGCCGAGATCATGCCTTGGTCGGCCAAGGCGCAGCAACTACTCGAAGACCAGTACGCAGCGGTGGGCGCGGCAGCGCGGATGTCGCTGGCAGCGTCCGTGGGGGCGCTGGAGCAGGCAGCGGCGCGGGGTATGGAAGTAGGCGAGCTATTGAGCCGTTGCCGCGGCCGGGCCGAGTCCGTGGCACACTACGCCGCGGCCTATCGCCCCTACTGCTGGCCGGTACGCTCGCTCAAGGATCTCAAAGTGGCTCCTTTTCATCTCTTGGCCACAGAGGGACAGGTCCACGTCAACCAGACCCACGCGTGGCATCTGGATACCTTGGACAAGCTCTGCGCGGCTGAGCCGGAGTTGCTGTGCGCGATTGATCGCCGGCGGGTGATTTTAGACGATATGAACAGCAGTAGCGAAGTAGTCCGGTGGTGGGAGGGATTGACCGCCAGCGGCAGTGAGGGATTCGTCGCTAAGCCCTTGGATTTTGTCTGCACCAACGGGCGCGGCCTCGTCCAGCCGGCGCTCAAGTGCCGGGGCCGCGCGTATTTGCGGCTGATCTACGGGCCTGAGTACACGGAGCGCATAGAGCTGTTGCGCCGCCGCAACCTCAAGGGCAAGCAGGCGTTGGCTCTGCGGGAATTTGCGCTGGGTGTGGAGGGCTTGGAGCGGTTTGTCGCCGGACAACCCTTGCACCGGGTACACGAATGCGTCTTTGGAGTCTTGGCGCTGGAAAGCGCGCCGGTTGACCCGAGGTTCTAGGAATCGGCCGCTTGCGTTGCCGCCCACTGTCTCGGTATTATCAAACAGTACGCCCCAACGGAGGATAGACTATGATTACCATTACCGAAGCAGCAGAAAAGAAAATTGCCAACCTAGTCGCCGCGAGTGAAAAACCGGTCAAGGGCCTGCGCATCGGTGCCCGCCTCGACCCCGCCAAGCAGGTTGACTACAAGCTGGCGTTCATCTCCGATCAGCAAATAGGCGGCGACGATCAGGTCGTCCACTTTGAGGGATTTGACGTGTACATGGATCCCGAAAGTGCCGATCTGTTGGCAGAAGCCAAGGTGGATTACGTAGATGGGCTGATGGGTTCGGGCTTCAAGATCGAGCGCCCGCGCAAGATGCCCGCGCACCTGAGCGGCCCGGTGGCCGAAGCCGTCCACCGCGTCATCGAAACCCAAATCAACCCGGGCGTGGCTTCGCACGGCGGCGTGGTGACCTTAGTAGATATTAAAGGCAACACGGTATTTGTGCAGATGGGCGGGGGCTGTCAGGGCTGCGGCCAAGCCGATGTGACGCTCAAACAGGGCATCATTCGCATGATCAAGGAAGCGGTGCCCGAGGTGGAAGCCGTAGAGGACGCGACGGATCACGCCGCGGGAGAAAACCCGTACTATTAGTCCCGAGGAAAGGCTCTATGACAACGGCGTTGCCGCTGGTGGCGCGGCCCGATCTCGAGGGCTATGTGCAGGCGATGAAGGAAGACGGGTACGCCTATTTTCCCGAGGTGCTCAACGAGCAAGAGATCGCCGAGCTGCGCCAAGCCATGGACGAGCTGACCGCGCTGGAGGAAAGCTACGACCGCCACACCGACCCGGCCGCGCACGGCTTTATCAACAAGAGCATCAACAATGCGTTCAACCGCGCGCCGATCTTCGCCCAGTACTTGGACCGACCTGAAATCATCGACCTAGTCGAGGCAGTACACGGCGACGACTGCCACTGCATCGGCATGACGGCTTGGATGACTGGCCCAGGCCGCCCGGACCAAACCCTGCACGCCGACTGGCAGCCGCTGATCCTGCCCGAAGAAGTCATGGATCACCCAGAGGTAGAGATTCCGATTTTCATCACCACGGCCCATTATTATCTCGACGATTTGACCGAGGAACTGGGGCCGACTTGCTTTGTGCCGGGCAGCCACCGCGCGGGTCGGCGGCCCCGTGCGGGCGAGACCAGTTTTAAGGGCGTCGAGGAGCAGAGCATCTTGTGCAAGGCCGGCGACTGCGTGTTGTTCCGCTGCGAGGTCTGGCACCGGGGCACGGCCAATACCAGCAACCAGATGCGCTACTTACTCCAAGTACACTACGCCCAGCGCATCATCACCCAGAAGTACCCACCCTATCTGAATAAATTCCAATTCGACACGACCCTGTTGGCGCAGGCCACGCCACGGCAGCGGCGGCTTTTGGGCGACCACGTGCCGAGCAATTACGACTAGAAGTTATCTCATACACCCTTTGATTACGGTCCCACCGAATGGATGAATAACGCGCTATGGCTGATTCCCCCATATCCGTCCTACTCGTCGAGGACAATCCCATTCACGCCCGTCTGTTGCAGGGCTTTCTAAAACCGGAATTTGCCGTGGAAGCGGTCGATCATTTAGCGGCTGGTTTGGCGCGGTTAGAAGCCGGCGGCATCGACGCGATCCTCCTCGACCTAGTGCTGCCCGACAGCCAAGAGTTGGCCACCTTCGAGCGCGTCAAAGCAACCGTCCCGAATATCCCCGTACTGGTCCTAACAGGCCTCGATGACGAAGTGCTCGCCGAAGAGGCCGTAGCGGCTGGTGCCTGCGACTATCTAATCAAAACGCAGATTGATGGCGAGAGCTTGGCTCGGTCTATCCGGGCGGCCGTAGCGGGTTAGCGATGGGGGGCGATCCTCGCTTCCTGAGTTGGACCGGCTGGCTGGCGCGATTGGCAGCCTCCACAACCGTGCTCGCGGGCACGCTAGTGCTGTGGGGCTGGAACGCCGACGACGAATACCTCAAAAGCTTCATGCACCTCAGTTGGGTGGCGACGCATCCGCTCGTGGCAATGCAGTTTATCTTGGCTGGCGCGGCGCTTTTGTTGTTGCAGGCCGAGCCGCTGAGCCGCTGGCGGCGATATGCGGGCATGGTGCTGGGGGCGATCGTAGTGGTGATTGCCGTGCTCAAGTTAGTCGGCTATCAATACAACTGGGAGCGGGGTGTCGATACGTACCTCTTTTATTTTAAGCTGGGCGTCTCTCGGATGTCGCCCAATGCAGCGTTTTCCTTCTTGCTAATAGGCTTGGCCTTGGTGCTGATGGATGTGCGAATGAGAGGCTACGCCTATCTGTCGCACATCTGCGTGCTCGCGGCGACGGTCATCGGACTTTTGTCGATGAGCAGCTACTTCCACAACGTGCTGCTGCTCTATGGGGTATCCGGGTTCGTTCCGGTCGTCCCCGACACGGCAACCGAATTCCTCATCCTCTGCTTTGGCCTGCTGTGCGCTCGTCCGCACCGCGAGCCAGTCGCGACCATCATCAGCACTACAGAGGGCGGTTCTGTGGCGCGCCGCCTCTTGCCGGCCGCCTTTGTCATTCCCCTCCTACTCGACTGGGTGCGCATTCAGGTCGAGAGCCTCTATGGCTACGAGTTTGGCTTCTCACTCTTTACGCTGCTCAACATCTTGGCTTTCGCCCTGCTGATATGGTGGAACGCCGCGTCGCTTTCGCGAGTCGATGCAAAAAGACGGCGCTCGGAAGAGCAGCTACAAGAGCAATACCGCCTAACCGCGGCCACGGCGCAATCCGAGCACGAGGCCCTGTTGGCACTCGAAGAGTCGCAGGAGGCCCTGCGCGCCGCCAAGGAGCAAGCCGAAGCGGCCAATCAGGCTAAGAGCGCGTTTTTGGCCAATATGAGCCACGAGATCCGCACTCCAATGAACGGCATCATTGGCATGACCGAGCTCTTGGGGCGCACCCAGCTCGAATCGCAACAGCGCAATTACTTGACGTTGGTGCAGCAGTCGGCTGAATCCCTACTGTCCCTGCTCAACGACATCCTCGACTTCTCCAGAGTCGAAGCAGGCCGCTTGGCGCTGGAGGAGATCGAGTTCGGCCTGCGCGACGAGGTGGGCAATGCCGTGCAGACACTGGCCATGCACGCGGCGAGCAAAAACATAGAGCTTGTGTGCCACATCCCCGCGGATGTTCCCGACCGCTTGGTCGGCGACCCGCGACGCTTGCGCCAAGTGGTGATCAATTTGGTGGGCAATGCCGTCAAATTTACCGAGGAAGGCGAAGTAGAAGTTGGCATTGTAGTGGAAGAGGCCTTGCCGGATGCCGCGTGCCTGCGCCTGTGGGTGCGCGATACCGGGGTCGGCATCGCGCCGGAGAAACAGGCCGGGATATTCGACTCTTTCAGCCAAGTCGACAGCTCGACCTCGCGGCGCTTTGGCGGCAGCGGCTTGGGCTTGGCCATCTCGCAGCAGTTAGTCGAGCTAATGGGGGGCCGCATCTGGGTCGAGAGCGAGGAGGGCAAAGGCAGCACCTTTTACTGCACGGTCCGTTTAGGGTTGGGAACGCCGGAGGCCAAGCGCACCGAGCTGGTCTCGCTACGAGGGCTAAAGGTCTTAGTTGTCGACGACCATGCGACCAATCGGCGAATCCTCAAAGAGATCCTGAAAAGCTGGGAGATGGAAGCTGAGCTCGTAGAGAGCGGTTCGGCTGCTATCGCAGCTTTGGAAGCCGCGGCGCGGCCCTTCGACTTGGTATTGATGGATCTGATGATGCCGGAGATGGACGGCCTAGAAACGGTGGCGATAATCCGCGATAATGCGGCGTTTGCCCAAGTGCCGGTGCTGCTGCTTTCCTCGGCCGACCGAGCAGGGTACAGCGCGCGGTCGCGCTCCTTGGGCATTGCCCGCAGCCTGCTCAAGCCGATCAAGCAGTCCGACCTCCTAGAGGCCATTGGTGTGGCTTTAGAAGCCGCCCCGCCGGTGGAGACGCATGATCACGCCCCAAGGCACAGTGAAGCGCCCGAGGACGAGCCGGTAGCGGTCGAGAGATGCCGCGTCCTCTTGGCCGAGGATGGGGCGATCAACCAGCAGGTGGCCGTGCGGCTGTTGGAGGAGCGCGGCCACTCTGTAGTGGTAGTGAACAATGGCCGCGCAGCCGTGGAGCAAGTGGCCGCGCAGCCCTTTGACGTGGTGCTGATGGACGTGCAAATGCCGGAGATGGACGGCCTAGAGGCCACGGCGGCCATTCGCCGTGCAGAGGCACAGACCGGCGGGCATATCCCAATCGTCGCCATGACCGCCCACGCGATGAAAGGCGATCGCGACCGCTTCTTGGCGGCGGGTATGGACGGTTATGTGGCCAAGCCCGTGCGCCCGCACGAGCTGTACGCGGCTGTGGAGGGTGGCGGTCCCAATGCTGAGGCCGGACTACTCGCGCCTGTGGATTTGCCTTTCGAGTGGGACGCCGCGCTCGAAAGCGTTGGCGGCGACGAGGCCATGCTGCGCGATCTAGTGGAGATGTTTTTTGCAGAGTGCCCCAAGTTGATACAGCAGATCCGCGAGCACATCGCCGGCGCGGAAGGCCCCGAGTTGCGGCGGGCCGCGCATACGCTCAAGGGCTCGGCGCACGTTTTCGGGGCGGCGGAAGCGGCCGAGGCCGCGCATCGGTTAGAGGAAATCGGGCGCGAGGAAGCGTTTGCCGACGCTGAGGAGGCCTTGGCGTTATTGGAGGATGAACTGGCGCGGTTGCTGCCGGCCTTGCGGGAGCGAGTTGCGGCTAGCGCGTAACGCCGAAGGAGGAAGCGGACTATGGAACGAGTGTACACCACGCAGGACTTGGCCATGCTCAGTCATCTCAAAAACTCGCTGGCCGCGCAGGGCATTGAATGCGTTTTGCGCGGTCAGCACCTGCTCGGCGGAGTGGGCGAATTGCCCCCGATTGAGTGCTGGCCGGAGTTGTGGGTCTTGGACGATAAACAGGCCGCGGCCGCGAAGTCGCACATCGACACTTTGTTTGCAACGGCTGCGGAAGACGGAGAACCGTGGACCTGCGCCGCGTGCGGCGAGGAGTGCCCGGGGGCGTTTACGGACTGTTGGAGTTGTGGGGTGGCTAGGGCCGAAAAAAGCGGAACTTCCTAAATACAGCCGTCTCCCTGAACCATTGAACCATACCGACCGCGCGGTCGGCGGAAGGATGCGTATGTCGCGCTTTTTGCTTGCGCTCGCTTTTGTCTTTTCGCTCGCCGCTTTTGTTCGTGCGCTGGCGACGGGAAGCTCCGCCGACAGCCTGCTCGTCAGCGGCAAACAGATGCTGCGAGTTGGTGAAAACGGAGGCTCCCTCGACGCGATGTACGCGGCTAAGGCCACATTTGAGCGCATCTTATCTGACACCAGCTTAGCCGCGTGGGGCCACTACTACATTGCCTTGGCCGACTACCGCATCGCCGATCACCTATTGGCTGCGGGCGAGGAAAACAAAGGCGCGGCTTCTGAGCACCTTAAAGACACGGTCGATCATTTGCAAAAGGCTACTGAGATCAACCCGCAAGCGGCCGAAGCATACTCCCTGCTATCGAGCGCGTACGGACGACAGATCGGCCTCAACCCGATCAAGGGCATGG
>JAPPEF010000060.1 GCA_028875335.1 Gemmatimonadota bacterium | reverse complement strand
CCAAGTCGCCGCCATTGACCGGCAGGTGCGCGGTCTCGATGGCATCGCTTCGGTCTTTTCCCTCGTCGGCAGCAGCGCCCAAGCCGGTGGCACGGCCGCAGATAAAAAGGAACACACCGCCCACCTCCTCGTGCGGCTCGCGCCGGAGGTCAGCGAAGAGGCGGCCATCGAAGCAGTGCGCGATCTTCTCGGGAATATCCCCGAACTAAAGTTCAAATTCTCGCGGCCCGCTTACTTTTCCTTCCGCACTCCGGTAGAGGTAGAAATCCGCGGCTACAGTCTGAGCACCCTCGATCTGTTGGCCGACGAAGCGGTCGAGCGCATGCACACCATTCCCGGACTGACCGACATCCGCTCGAGTACGGCCGGCGGCCAACCCGAAGTCCAGATCGTCTTCGACCGCCGGCGCGTCGCCGAGCTGGGCACCACCGTGCAGAATATCGGCGAGCTGTTGCGCAACAAGCTGCAAGGCGATGTCGCCACCGAGCTAGCGCGCCGCGACCGCAAGGTCGATATCCGGGTCCGCGCGCTCGACGAGGAACGCCAGACCGTCGCCGACCTCAGGCAGATGGTCGTCAGCCCGGCCTCCTATCCCGTACCGGTCGCACTCGAATCGGTCGCCGACGTGCAGGCCGTTGATGGCCCCGCCGAGATCCGCCGCCTCGACCAAGAGCGCGTCGCCGTCATCTCGGCCAACCTCGATGGGCGCGATCTAGGCGGCGTAGCAGAGGAAATAGAAACCACCCTCGCCGACTTGCCCCTGCCCGAGGGCTTCACCGTATCGATCGGCGGCCAGAACGAGGAAATGGTCCGCTCCTTCGACAGCATGAAATTCGCCCTGCTGTTGGCCGTATTCTTGGTCTATTTGGTGATGGCCTCGCAATTTGAATCGCTTTTGCATCCGCTGGTCATCATGTTCACCATTCCCCTCGGGCTGATCGGCAGCGCCCTCGGCCTGCTCGCGACGGGCACCACCATCAGCGTGGTGGTGCTCATTGGCCTAATCATGCTCGCCGGCATTGTCGTCAACAATGCCATCGTGCTCGTCGATTACATCAACCGTCTGCGCCGCGACGAGGGCATGGAAAAATTCGCCGCGGTGTTGCGCGCTGGCACGGTGCGCTTCCGGCCGATTCTAATGACGACCTCGACCACCGTCCTCGGGCTGTTGCCAATGGCCCTAGGACTAGGCGAAGGAGCCGAGATCCGCACGCCCATGGCCATTACTGTCATCGGCGGGCTTTTGGTATCCACCCTGCTGACCTTGGTCCTCATTCCCGTGGTCTATACCCTGATGGATCGCAGTAATTAAAACGGTAGGGGGCGGTTTGAAACCGCCCCCTACTGCGTAACATCATTTACGAGGTTGGTTATGAACCTATCTGAATTTTCGCTCAAACGACCCGTGACCACCCTGATGCTTACCATCTGCGCCTTGGTGGTAGGTGTGGTCGCCTTAGATCGCTTGCCCATAGAACAGTTGCCGAGCATTTCCTCTTCCGGGATCACGGCCCGCGTCGAGTACAACAACGCTTCCCCCGAAGAGATGGAGCGCTTGGTGATCCTGCCGCTAGAGCAGACGCTGGGCACGCTCAACAACATCGACCGCATTAGTTCGAGTTCGGGGCGCAATCGGGGCGAAGTGCGCGTTGACTTCAAGGCCGGCACCGACATGGACTTGGCCAACATGGAAATGCGCGAAAAACTCGACCAAGCCCGCGCTCTCCTGCCCCCGGATGTCGATCGCGTCAGCCTGCGCCGCTGGCAGTCCGACCAGCGCGCCATCATAGATGCCAACCTGACTTGGCGCGGCGACGGCGACCGCCTACTCGACCTAATCCAGAAGGTCATTGAGCCACGGCTGTTGCGGCTCAACGGCGTCGTCAACGTAGTCATCGACGACTTTGAAGAGAAACAGCTCATCGTCGAGCTGGACCAAGAGCGCTTGCAGACCCACAACATATCGCTGCCCTCGCTCGGCTGGCAGCTCAACGAGAACAACACCAATATCTCGCTGGGCCGGGTCATGGACGGCGGCCAGCGCTACATGGCCCGCGCCATCGGCGAGTTCACCCGCGCCGAGGACATCGCCAGCATGCCGATTATGGGCGGCCAGTTCCGCCTCAGCGACATCGGCGAAATCAACTACGGCTACCCCGAAAAGCGCAGCTACGAGCGGCTCAACGGCACCGATGCGCTGGAGCTAGAAATTTTCAAAGCC
>JAPPEF010000046.1 GCA_028875335.1 Gemmatimonadota bacterium | reverse complement strand
CGATGATCGGTCAGCCCCACGGGCACCAATGCCACTGAGCGGACCGCGGGATAGTACGCAGACAGATCGGCCACCGTGCGCTCCAGGTGCGGCCCGTCGTTCCAGCCCGGACAGAGCACGACTTGGGTATGCATTTCAATGCCGTTATCAGCTAGTTTGCGCAAGCGCTCGTTGATATCAATAGTCGCTTTGGTGCGCCCGAGCATGACTTGCCTTAGCTCGGGATCGGTCGCGTGGACTGAGATGTATTGCGGTGTTAGCCCTTGTTCAATGATGCGGTCGATATCGCTTTCGCGGACATTGGTCAGGGTCACGTACGAGCCGTGGAGGAAGGAGAGCCGAAAATCGTCGTCCTCAAAATACAGGCTGCGCCGCATGCCCTTGGGCATTTGGTGAATAAAGCAGAAGACGCATTTGTTGTTGCAGCTACGCAAGCGCATATCCTCAAAGACGAGTCCTAAGGACTCGCCGCTCTGGCGCTCAATTTCGGCCTCGAATAGCTCCTTGTTTCGTTCGATTTCTACGCAGATCACTTCCTCGGCACTGTTGACCTGAACGTCGATCAAATCGCGCACTTCTTCGCCATTGATGCGCAAAATGCGGTCGCCAATGCAAAATCCCGCGCGCGCGCCGAGACTATCGGGCTCGATTTGTTTTACGACGACCATAGTGAATCAAGCAATTAATCTGCGTATCATAATGCGGGGCAAGATGTTCTATCGATAAAGGTATATGGATATTACGCCGACGGCAATACCTTTGGAAGAATTAAAAAATCCGCCCGACCCAGTTGGCCAGGCGGATAGTGGAGCGGGAGACGGGAATCGAACCCGCGACATCAAGCTTGGGAAGCTTGCGTTCTACCCCTGAACTACTCCCGCTAATTTTGCGGTCCTAAGGTAGGAGAGGCCCCAACCGCTGTCAACCCGCCCCACTGCCCCATCGATACTCCCACTCGGTGACGATGCGCTGGACGACGCCGGCCTTTTCCCATGCATCGAGATCTAATTCGCGCAGGCGGCGGTCGCGGCGGCACCACGTTATTTGCCGTTTGGCCAAGTGGCGGGTACGCTGCTTGGTCCGCTCGACAGCTTCCTTCCAAGGGAAATGCCCTGCCAGCGCGCTGCACATTTCGAGATAACCCAAAGTCCCCAAGGCGCTGTTACTTGGGTCGTAGCCCATTTCGCGCAAGGAGCGGACTTCCTCCACCCATCCCTGCTCGACCATTTGCTCGACCCGCTGATCGATCCGCTTGTAGAGCCGATCGCGCGCCATAGTCAGACTAATCATCTGTGGCTGCTGTACAAGGGGTTGTCCCTTGTGCTCCCGCCATAGCGTGCTGAGCGCGCCCTTGCCGACCATTACCACCTCCAAAGCCCGCATGATCCGCTGTGCGTCACCCGGCTGCAACCGCGCTTGTGCGACCGGGTCCCGACGGCCCAACTCCTCGTATAGGGAGGCAAGCCCCTCGCAATGCAGGCGATTTTGCAATTTGGCACGGGTCGGCGCGTATTCGGTCGCGTCCTCAAAGCATCCGTCCAGTGCACTCTGCCAGTACAGGCCGGTCCCTCCAACCATGATGGGCAGTCCCCCTCTGTTCCAAACCTGCTCAATGATACTCCTAGCGGCTCGCTCATACGCTCCCGCGCTGTAGGTTTCCTCGGGATCGATCACATCGAGTAAGTGATGAGGACATTGGTTTTGTTGTTCAGCGGTTGGCTTGGCCGTGCCGATATCCATGTAGCGGTAGATTTGCCGCGAGTCGGCCGAGATGATTTCCACTTTGGGCAAGTGCTGGGCTACTTCGAGGGCTATTTCTGTTTTACCTGTGGCGGTAGGTCCGGTGATTATGATTAGTTGTTTGTTTAACATATTATTGATTATATGACTATTCTAACAATTCTTTCTTCAACAAAGAGGGCTCTACGACGATCGTTTTCTCACGGCGCAACAACGCCTGCCCAGGCGCGCCGCCACGCGGCTTGGTGACGTGTTTTACTAAGGTGTACGCCACGGAGACCTTTTTCGCCGTTTTGCCCTTGCTCCAGTACGCGGCTAAGGACGCGGCCTCTTCAATAGTCTGTTTGCTGGGGGTTTCCTTGCGGCCTTCACTCCGCAGAACGACGTGTGATCCCGAGTACCCCTGGGCGTGAAACCACAGATCGTTTTGCGCGGCCATTTTGTGCGTCAGCACGTCGTTTTCCTTGTTGTTGCGCCCGGCCCACACTGACCACCCCGTGGACGTCCTGTAGCGCCGGGGATGGGCTTGGGGCTGCTTGCTTGCCGTTTTGTCGGTACTTGTCACCTTGCTCTCCAACCAGTTCTGCAGCGCGGCGTCGGCTTCCCAAGTACCGGCATCGACCGCACCAATCCAATGCTCGTATTGGGCGCACTGACGCTTGAGTTCGGACAGGCGCTGCGGCAGGGCTTGTTGGCGGCGCTCATATTTTTGCGCGACCTTTAAATAGGCTGCGGCGTTTTCCACCAAGCTGCGGTTTACATCTAAATCAATTCGCAGGGTCGAGTCCCCCTCTGAATCGAAGAGGTCGGCCAGCTCTACTTGCGCGGGTCGACCGGACAGCTGTCCTATGTTGGCCCATAGCGCGTGCCCTTTTCGCTTGTATTCTTCGGCGCGCGTGGACTCGTCGAATTCGACTTGCATGGCGGCCAAACGCCGCCGGGCATTTTTCAAAGTTTGGCTCAGCTTCCTGCGAATCTGTTGCTGCGTCTGCTGTTGACGGCGCTGTTCCCGCTCCTGTTGGCACGCCGCCCATATCCCTGGACTGACCGCGTCAAACTGCTCGTAGGACCCTTGCAAACGGCGCGGCTCAAGGGCGGAAAAGTGAAATCGGCCCGCCTCTTGCCACACGTAGCTGTGGCCTGTTACCGCGCTGGTGTACGCCTCTGTGGCCGCGTTCCACAAGGCTGTGACAGGTTCGTCTCCCCCTCCCTGCTGGCTGCGGAAGATCAGCTCGCGTACCACCGCAGCATCCGCTCCGGCCAACCAGCGCCTCACCGTCTTTTCCAAGGCTGTATCCGCACTCGCCAGTCGGTCGCGCCACGCGCATAGTTCGTCCGTGCCGGGCAACAAGCGGCCCGATGGCTCAGGTGGCCGGTACGGCTTGCCTACGGGAGACTTGTCCTTGGACATTGCCCAGTGGCCCAAAATTGTGCCATCGGCTTGGCGATGCAGCACAAACCGCACCTTGTTGGGAATGAGTTCGCATACCAAGACGCCAAAGCTCGGGCGACCGGCGCGGTCTCGACGCTCTAGGCACAAGCGCAAGATGCGCTCACGGCGCTCGGCCTCCACGGCTACTATCCGCGCGCGCACCAAGTACTTTTCCAGGCCGTCGCTCGCCCGCCAAGATCGCGGCCACGCTTCGCGCCGCAGGCAGAGCAAGCCCTCTCGGCCGCTCACACCGTACAGCCAATCGCCCTTGTCAACCGCAAAGGCGAGTTCTGTGGGCTGAGCATAGGCCCGCTCGATGACCGCCCCTTGCAGGCGTCCCTGTAGCTCCTGTGCTAGAGCTTGAATGGTGAAGTAATCAAACGCCATCTAGGCTTCGACGAGCTTGAGGCTGGCGCTTAGCTTCTCCTGAGTGGCGCGGTATTCGGCTTGGCGTTGGCGCTCCTGTGCGACGATTTTGGGCGGCGCTTTGGTCAGGAAGCGGTCATTGGCCAATTTGGCATCTAGGCCCTTGAGCAGGCCGTCCATCTTTTGGATCTCTCGTTTGAGCCGCTGCCGCTCTGCATCTAGGTCGATCAATCCCTCTAAGGGCACGAAAATCTCGGCCGCAGCCGTCATCGCGCTACCCGAAGCTGGCGGCCGGACGAGCCCTTGGCCGACTTGCACGGATTCGGCCCGGGTCAACAGCGAGATGTAGGGGATGGATTGGCGCAGGGTTTGTTCGACCTCGTCCGAGGCCGCCGAAATCAAGACCTCAACTTTGCGGCCCGGTGGAACATTCATCTCGCCGCGAATGATCCGCACCCCGGTCACCACCTCTTGCAAACACTGCATTTGCGCTTCGGCCTCCTGGTCTATCAGCGCGTCATCGCACTTCGGCCAATCCGCGACCATGATGCTGTTAGCCGACAAGCCGTGGGGCAGGGCCTGCCACAGGGTCTCGGTGATAAAGGGCATAATGGGGTGCAACAGCCGCAGGGCAGTTTCGAGCACGCGCACGAGATGCTCTTGGGCCACGCGCCGCGCCTGGGGATCGCCTCCCTGCAAGCGCACCTTGGCCAATTCGAGGTACCAATCGCAATAATCGCGCCAGACGAAGTCGTAGATCGCCCGTGTCAAGTCGCTGAAGCGGTAGGATTGCATGGCCTCAGTCATCTCGCGCACGGCCACCTGCAACCGGCTCCAGATCCAGCGGTCGGCCAACTCACTCCGCTCGCAGGAGCCGGGCTCGTATCCATCGATGTTCATCAGCACGAAGCGGGTCGCATTCCACAGCTTGTTGCCAAAGTTGCGGCCGGCCTCCGCACTGGCCGAAGCCTGCACTTGGTTGTTCTCGACCGCGGCATCAAAGCGCACATCTTGGACGGCACCGGCCTGTGCCAACAGACAGTAGCGGGTCGCATCCGCACCGTAGCGCGCAACCAAGTCGAGCGGGTTGAGGCCCGTACCCAAGCTCTTGCTCATACGGCGGCCGTCTTGGGTCAGAATGGTCGGGTGGACCAGCACCGTCTTAAAGGGAATCTGCTCTACGAACTCTAGCGAGGTCATGGCCATCCGCAAAACCCACAAATAGAGAATGTCGCGGGCCGTGATCATCAAATCCGTGGGATAAAAGTACTCCAGCGCGTCGCGTCTCTGCGGCCAACCGAGGGTGGCAAATGGCCACAGCGCGGAAGAAAACCACGTGTCGAGCACATCTGGGTCTTGCACCCAATCTTGGCCACCGCATTCGGGACAGGCCTCTGGCTTAGCCACACTAACCACGGGCTTGGCCCCAGCCGCCACCGAAACTCTGAAGTTGCCCTCGCACAGGGCTTGCTCCCGGTCCAAGTTGCCCATGGCGCTCAGCCCATCGGCGCTGCAATGGGTGCAATACCAAGCGGGAATGCGATGTCCCCACCAGATCTGTCGCGACAAAGCCCAATCGCGTATTTGGTCCAACCACTCGATGGCATAGTGGCGGAAGCGGTCGGGCGCGTATTGGATATCCTGCTGCACGAGCACGGGCCGCACCTTGGCCGCTATCTCCTTCATGTTCATAAACCACTGCTCCATCGGCAGGGGTTCGACGACCGTGCCACACTTGTCGTGGTGGGGTACGGCGTGTTCGTGATCCTCTATTTTTGCCAGTAGCCCTTCGGCTTCCAACGCAGCCACCACGGCCTCGCGAGCTGCGTAGCGATCCAACCCCTCAAAACGGCCGGCTGCCTCGGTCATAACCCCGTCAAAGCCAATGACTTGGATTTGTGCTAGGTCGTGGCGCAACCCTAGCTCGTAGTCATTGGGATCGTGGGCTGGAGTAACTTTGACCGCCCCGCTGCCCAGTTCGGGATCGGCGTATTCATCGGCGACGATGGGGATGGCTCTATCCATCAGCGGTAGCTCAACTTGCAGGCCGATGGCTTCGCGCCAGCGGTCGTCGTTGGGATGGACGGCCACGCCCGTATCCCCGAGCATCGTCTCCGGCCGAGTGGTAGCGACCACGACTTGCAGTGCGCCGTCTTGGGCCGGGTAGCGAATGTGCCATAAGTGGCCGGCGACCTCGCGCTCTTCGGTCTCTAGGTCGGAAATGACGGTGCGGCACTGCGGGCACCAGTTGATCATGCGGGTTCCGCGGTAAATCCACCCTTTTTCCGCAAAATGCTCGAAAGCCCGCAATACGGCTTCGGCGTACTCATCGTCGAGCGTGAACCGCTCCCATCGCCAATCGTAGCTGGCCCCGAGTTGGCGCAATTGGCGATAGATGGCGTCTCCGTATTTTTCCTTCCACTGCCAAATCCGGTCGAGCATGGCGTCGCGTCCCAAGTCGTAGCGATTCTTGCCCTCAACTTCTAAAAGCTCCTGCTCGACCTTCATCTGGGTGGCAATGCCCGCGTGATCCGTGCCCGGCAGACAGAGCGTCTCAAAGCCCTGCATCCGCTTCCACCGCACCACTAGGTCGTGGATGGCGTGTTGAATCGCGTGGCCCATATGCAACTCGCCCGTCACGTTGGGTGGAGGAATTACTATGCTGTAAGAGGGCTTGTCCGGGTTGATCCCCGCGTTAAAATGGCCGTTTTCCTCCCAGAAATCGTACCATTTTTTTTCAATCGCCACGGGATCGTACGTCTTGGCCAATTCTTCCGTCATACCGCGTCCTTATCCTTGTGTTTAATATGAAGGTTAAACTAAAAATATAACTCTTTCCCCTGACCTGACAATTTTGCTCGCCGGGCTTGGCTGTCTATTTTGTGTCCAGTTCATTTCATTTGTGCTAGGCGATTCAATATGGGCAATTGGTCCAAGCTGCAAACCGAACAGCGCAATCCAGCCACTGAGTGCATCGACGAAGTCTCGACGCTAGAGATGCTGGCGATCATCAATCGAGAAGACGCCCTCGTGCCAACCGCGGTCGCCACGCAATTGGCCCCTATCGCCGAGGCGGTTGACTTGGTAGCCAGTCAGCTTGAGAACGGAGGCCGCCTGTTCTACCTCGGTGCGGGTACCAGCGGTCGGCTCGGCGTATTGGATGCGGCTGAATGTCCCCCCACCTTTGGCGCAGACCCCCAGTTGGTGCAGGGCCTAATCGCCGGCGGGCTAGCTGCCCTGTACCAAGCCGTAGAAGGTGCGGAAGACAGTCGCGAGGTTGCACTTAACGAATTGGCCCAGCGAGGCTTGGGGCCGGCCGATGTGGTCATGGGCATTGCCGCCAGCGGCGTAACCCCTTTCGTTATCAGCGGCATGGAGTACGCCGTGCAGCGGGGTTGTCCGACGATCTTTTTTACGTGTAGCCCCACGGCCGCCGAGTCCGTTGCCGCGTCCATCAAGATCGTCCCCGAGGTCGGCCCGGAAGTCATTACTGGATCGACGCGGATGAAGGCTGGAACAGCGACCAAGCTGGTACTCAACATGATCAGCACCGGCGCAATGGTGAAATTGGGCAAGACATACGGTAACCTCATGGTCGATCTCCAACCCACCAATGCCAAGCTGCGCGACCGCGCCGAGCGCATCTTTGCGACGCTGACCGGAGCCTCGCCACAAGTGGCCGCCGCCCGGCTGCAAGCGGCTGAAGGAGGCTTGAAGCTGGCGCTGGTCATGGAGCTGTGCCAACTAGATCGCGCCCAAGCACAACACCTTCTCGACACCTGCGGCGGAAGCGTCAAGGCCGCCACCCTTGCCACTGGAGCATCCCCTTGCAATACGCAAACCTAGGCCACACGAACTTGCGCCTGTCCGTCTTGGGTCTTGGCACCGTGCAATTGGGCATAGCGTATGGCTTGGATCAACAGCCGCCGCCGCCAGATGACCGCGTGATTAAGTTGATCCGCCGCGCCTTGGAGCTAGGTATCAACTACATCGACACGGCCGCGGAGTACGGCCGCAGTGAAAGTCTCGTGGGCCGTGCGTGTGCTGGACTGACGTGTCAGCCCGTAATTGCTACCAAGCTCTCCATCCGAGATGCCGATAACGCAGGGCTGTTGACCGGGCAGGCGCTGCGTCAGTCCGTCGAGCAGTCGCTGCGCCAGAGCTTGCAGAGGCTCGGCGTCGATGTGCTCGAACTCGTGCAGTTGCACAGCCTCGACACGCGCTTTGCAACCCCAGAACTGCTGGACCTGCTAGCGCAGTACTGCCAACGTGGCTGGGTGCGCTATTGGGGCGTTACCACGTACGGCGAAGAGGCTCCGCTCGACGCCTTAGATCATCCCGAGCTAATTTGCTCGATGCAGATACCGTATAGCGCGCTCGACCGCCGGATGGAACGCAAGGTAATCCCCCGCGCCCAAGCACAGGGTACGGGCGTCATCCTGCGCTCTATCTTCCTTCAAGGCGTCCTGTCGCATCGGCTCGACTCGCTCCCGACCTCGCTTGCTGATCTGTCCCCGTTGGTCGCCCCCCTGCTGAGGCTAGCGCAGGACGCAGGCATGGACCTGGCCGAACTGGCTTTGCGCTTTGCCGCCTTTGCTTCCGGCGCTCATTCAGCTATTTTCGGCACCACGAACGTCTCCGAACTCGAAGCCAATATCCGCGCAGTCGAGGCCGGTCCTCTACCGCCCGATCTAGTAGCAGCCATGCGCGCAATCGAGGTCGCGGATTCAGCCCTACTCAACCCCGGCAACTGGAGGTTATCTACGCCGTGAATGAACCCATGCCCGGCCAAACCCTAGACGATTTAGAAACCCCGGTGCTGCTACTCGATCTCGACCGCTTTGAATCCAATGTGCAGCACATGGCCGCGTATTGCCGCGACAATGGCAAGGAATGGCGGCCCCACAGCAAGGCACACAAATCCCCGGCCATAGCCCATATCGAGCTGGCCAACGGGGCCTGCGGCATCACCTGCGCCAAATTGAGCGAAGCCGAGTGGATGGTCGCGCATGGCGTATCTTCCATCCTGCTGGCCAATCAGATCGTCAGTCCGGTGAAATTCGCCGCCCTAGCCCGCCTGCAACACCAAGCCGAAGTCATTGCCGCAGTCGATAATATCGCCGTCGTCGAACCTATGGCTGCCGCGGCCGACGCCGAGGGCGTCCGCATCCCCGTGGTCGTGGAGATCGACATTGGCATGAAGCGGGTTGGCGTGGAGCCTGGCCCTCCTCTTCTCGCCTTGTCTAAAGCCATCAGCGACCAACCTGGGCTGGCGTTCAAGGGCCTGATGGGCTACGAGGGCCACGTGCTCGACTGCTGGCCACTCCCGGCCAAGAAAAAGGCCTGTTATGCGGCATTGGACATATTAGTAGAATCCCGCAACTTGCTGGAGGACAATGGAATACAAGTAGATATCGTCACTGCCGGCGGCACGGGTTCATACGAGCTCAGTGCCCTCCACGACGGGGTCACTGAACTCCAAGCCGGCGGCGGCGTGTTCATGGACGTCATGTATCGCCAGAAATGCCACGTCGAAGCTCTCACCCCCGCCTTAACGGTGCTCACCTCGGTCACCAGCCGCGCAGCCGACCGGGTCGTTGTCGATGCTGGCTTTAAAACGCTGTCGTCCAGCCACCAGCCGCCGGAGGTGCTAGGCCGAGACGATCTGCGCCTGCGCGGCCTGTCTGCTGAACACGGGATCTTCGACATTGTAGAGGGTCAGGCCGGACCGGCCTTGGGCGAGCGGATCGAATTGCTCGTCGGCTATTCCGATTCGACTACCTTCCTCCACAATTACTTCGTCGCTGTCCGCAAGGGGCGCGTGGAAAAAATATGGGACATCTCGGCGCGGGGTCTCTTGCGCTGACGCCAACCAATAGCAACGGAGAAAGCAGATGACTAAAGCCGAAATCGCCCAGCAGCTAGCCCGGAGTACGGGGCTCTCCCAAGTGGACACCACGGCCGTTATCGAGGGTTTTATCGAAGCCATAGCCCAAGCATTGGAAGAGGGCGATCACGTCGAAATCCGCGGTTTTGGCACCTTCAAAGTCGTGGAGCGCGCACCGCGCACCGGCCGCAATCCCAAAGCTGGCGCAGCCATCGCAATCCCCAAGCACAAGACCCCGACCTTCAAACCCTCCAATGCCGTAAAGAGCAGAATCGTCCAGCGCTAACATGAACCTGCTGTTGATTTCGGTCGATAGCCTACGCTTGGATTTTGCCCCCGGGATCAGTGCGGCCGTGTGCACGCCCCGATTTTCCGCTTTGACGCGCGATTTTCACCTCTGCCAGCACTGCTTTTCGGTTTCTTCGGCCACTCGTCCGGTCCACACTTCGCTTTTTACCGGGTTATACCCGTTTGAACACGGTATCGAAGGCCAGCACTCCCCCGCTATGCGGCAGGGCGTCGCCGATCTTTTCGACCTCTGCCGTCGAGCCGGCTATGCAGTCGGCGCATTTTCAGAGGCCCCGGACATTTTCACTGGACTGGGCTATGCCGACCACATCGCCCCCCTGCCTACCGACGAGCAACTCACCGGCTGGCTGCAACGCCGCGAGCCAACCGTTCTCTTTGTTCACTACTGGAGCGTTCATCCCCCTTATGGCGCCGCAGACGGGCTGGCCTTTGGAGAAGTGGGCCAATTGCTAGCGGCTGGGCGCATCGACGTGGTGCAGGCACGCTATCGCGCTGCCATTGAACAGCTCTTCGAGCGGCACATCGCCCGGCTGTTAGCCACCTTGGATTTAAACGAGTGGGCCGTTTTTATCATCAGCGACCACGGCCAGAGCTGGCGGGCCGACGAACCCTATCACGGCCAGACCTTGTGCAATGACGTGCTACGGGTGCCTCTGTACTATCGACTCCCCTCGGAGGAATCCGTCGGGCGCCCCCTCATCTCACTGGTGGATCTCTTCCCGACCTTTTTATCGATATTGCAGTTGGATTACCCCTACGACGGCTTTGCCCGCGACATCCGCACCCCTTCCCCACCCGAGTACTACTTGGCCGAAATCGACCCGGGCCCGGACGCGCAACAAGGCCGCCAATGGGCCCTCTTCAATGCCAGTGCCAAATTCACCTGTGATCAATCAACCCAGCGCGAAACCTTGGTCGAAACGTTTAGCGAGGGGCCGCTCCCAGCACTCGATACTCGCCCATACCACCAAGCATATACAGCACTCAGAGCGGCTTCTAGTTATGTCCAAGCGGAGTTTGACCAGACCACGGACCGCGCCCTCTTGCACCAGCGGCTACGAGCCTTGGGTTATATGGATTAATCTGAGGGGACGAACTCGGGCTTTAGGGCCTGATAATCCTCCCCCAAAAGGGCAAAGATATCGGCCCACCGGCGCGGGTAGGATGGATGGCTGTTATTGGGCGCGAAGCCCAGCTTGAGATAGCAGCGCAGAGCCGGAATGCGGAAGTCGTCGGTCAGCAGGTATATGGGCCGAGGGCCTAGCGCCTTGGCTTGGGCCACTGCCGCACTTACGATGGACTTGCCTAGGCCGCGCCCCTGAAAGTCTGGGTGGACCGCAACCCAACCCATTTCCCAGCACGGCCGCAGTTCGCGGGTGCGGTCGTTGCAACCCGTACAGGCGACTATCTGCCCCTCGTGCTCGATAAAAAGCTGGACCCGGGTTTCTTCTAGCACGCTCTCTAGTCGCCGCCGGTCCCAACGGCCCAATTCGCCATTGGCCTGCAATAGGGCTAACCAACCCTCCTCGTCGCCCGGCTGGTACGTCCGCAGCCGATAGCCAGCTATTTCTGGCAAGGCCGGGGCGGCCTCGCGCCCATACCAGAGGATAAGCTGAGGCAAGGGACTCAAGTCCGGCCTTCCTGACGCCGGAAGATGGACGACTTAAACTGCTCGGGGCAATGGGGTTGGAGCACGACTATTTCGCAGTGGGGGAAGGCCTCGGCCAAGCCCGCTGGCCTCCGTTGGTCATAGCCGAGGGCAATAATGTTAGGTGCGACCTCGCCTACGATGCGCAAAAAGTTGCACCCCTCGTGGCCGAGACGGACCTCGGCGACCTCGGGCAGCTTCGCCAGCGCAGCTTTGCGCTCCTCTTGGGATTGGTCGGGATAGTGCCCCTTGATGCGCCGGACGTTTTCATCGCGGGCGACTACGACGAACAGTTCGTCGCCCAGCGCAGCCGCCTGCGCGATAAAGGAGCGGTGGCCTGGGTGCAGGTAATCAAAGGTGCCGCAGCACAATACGCGAGTTTTATTCATCGGCACGCCGGGCTATCCAATACTCGACACCGCGATCCCTGGCAAAAATGCGGCCAAAGCGGTTAGCGTCGGCGCGATTGGAGAAGTAGCCGATCCGCACCCGCACGCCAGCGTCGCTCTGCACGCTATAGGCCGGATAGCCCTCGTCCTTCAATTCGCGCACCTTCTGATCGGCGCGTTTCGCATCCCGATAGACGCCGACTTGAACGGTGAATTGGCCGTCGGGATCAAAAAATACGGGGTTGGCATCGCTGGTATCATCAGTATCGCTGGTATCGCTAGCGTCACCGGCGTCGCTGGTATTGCTGGCATCGCTAGCATCACTGGTACCGGCTGGAGTGGACACAGAATCAGCCGGCGTTAAGATGACTATTTCGCTACGGCCAGCGGGTTCGGATTCGGGGGCTTGTTCGTCTTTGCGGACATCGCTGTCGGCGCAGCCCCCGATCCAGAGGACTGTCCAAGCGAGCATCCATAGCCTATTGGGGTTCGCCGTACTCAATGCACAGCCTTAAGCGCGTCAAAGTGGATGCGGAGGGTTTCTTCGATATCCCCTTCCCCATGGGCGAGCGAGGGAAACATGCATTCGTATTGGGAAGGTGCCAGATAGAGGCCCCGCTCTAGGCAAGCCCAAAAATAGCGCTTAAAGCGCTCTAAATCGACCGTTCCGACGCTGGCAAAATCCACCACCGGGTGCGAAGTAAAAAACATGCAGAGCATGGCACCGACTCGGTTCAGTGCGTAGTTCAAGCCCAGTTTTTGCAGGTTGTCAGCCATGCCAGCCGCCAAGTCGGCGCAGCGACTCTCCAGCGTTTCGTAGATCCCGGGTTCGGATAGCATGTTCAATTGCTCCAAGCCCGCAGCCATGGCGAGCGGATTGCCTGATAAGGTGCCAGCCTGCGAGACCTTTATGCCCAATGGCGACACGTTTTCCATGATCTCTCGTTTGCCGCCGTATGCAGCAGCTGGCAAGCCACCTCCGACGATCTTGCCCAAACACGTCAGGTCGGGCATCACGCCATAGCGCTCTTGCGCCCCACCCGGACCGACGCGGAACCCCGTAATGACCTCGTCGAAAATGAGGACGATCTCCTCTTCGTCTGCTATCTGGCGCAGTGCGGGGAGAAACCCCTCGCGCGGGGGCACGGTACCCATATTGCCAGCCACCGGCTCGACGATAATGGCGGCGATCTGGCCGCTGTTTCCCCGCGCGGCCGCGCGCACCGCATCCGCGTCGTTGTACGGCAGCGTCAAGGTTGAATCAACTACGCTTTGCGGTACGCCCGGGCTCGTGGGAACCCCCAAGGTCAGGGCCGAAGACCCGGCCTCGCTCAAGAAGCCGTCCCCATGCCCGTGCCAGCAGCCCTCGAATTTGGCGATTTTGTCCCTGCCGGTATGGCCGCGAGCCAAGCGCACCGCCGCCATCGTGGCCTCGGTCCCCGAACTCACCATTCGCACCATCTCGATGGAAGGCACCATCTCCACAATGTGCTCGGCCAGCGCGATTTCCAACTCGGTAGGGGCACCGAAACTAGTCCCCTTCGCACTGACTTGCTGCACGGCCTGTACGACGCGGGGATGGGCATGGCCGAAAATGAGCGGCCCCCAAGAGCACACGTAGTCGATGTATTCGCGGCCATCGACATCAAAAATCCGCGAACCAGCCCCCCGCTCGATAAAGAGAGGACCACCGCCCACTGCGCCGAAGGCCCGTGCCGGGCTATTCACGCCTCCGGGAATGACTTGCTGCGCTTGGGCGAAAGCCCTAGCCGAATTTGTTTCCATACTCATCTTTCTAAATAACGCCTAGATTTTCGCTATATCAAGGGTCGAGCAGCCTCTCGAGAATGACCAGCCGATAAGCTCGCCCGCGCTCGGGCAAGCTCAAGTCGGCCAAGACGGCCAGTGGATACACTCCAATCTCCAGATAGCCGAGGAGAAGCTCCAAATCCGCCACCTGGATAGCGGCCACCCCACCTGAGCGCAAGACGCGTGCTATCTCAGCTAGCAGCGCGGCGCAATCACCCGCAGCAAAGCCAAACGCATAGTCGATGCAGTCCTCTACCAAGGGCAGACGATCCAGATCTGCAACTACGCCAACCGGCCCATGCCCGCCCCCTGAGGACCGAATTCCAACTAAGACGCTCGGCTGGAAGAGCTCCTGCAAGGCGACTAGCTCGCTTGGGTCTCGGCGCGCCCACAGGACGCATGCCCCCGACTGCATGGCCACCAAGCGAGCCAAGCAATACGCCACGGCCGCATTCGGTGCGGTGCCCGCCCCTAGCCGCAACCCCAACAGGGCGCGCCGCCTAGTCAGTTGCAAGTGCAGTCGCAGCAGATGCGGCCCTTTGCCTAGACGCAATCCGTGCTGATCGCGCAAAACCACTGCCACGGCTGCGGTTAGCTCGGCTGAACTGAACCGATACCGTCCCTGCAGCGTCGCGCTCAGAGCAAAAGAATTGGTGTCGATCTCAGTGGATTGGGCCTGCGCGAGGCTTTTGACTGGCGTCAGATCGCAACGAGCGATGCGCTGGCAGATGTATTCAAGACCCGGTCGGCCCACTGTAACGCCGTGCATCTGGCTGATTAAACCGGAACAGTGCATGGCCGAGCACAATTGTAGAAGCCGTCCTGGGCTGCGCTTGTACGTGAAGAAAATCTGGCCTACGCGCCCACCCGGTTCGACTTCGACCTGCTGTACCTCGGGCGCATACTCGCGCAACTCGTCGAGTGCCACCGCCTCCAACCCGCTCGGTACCGCGATCCAATAGCGATAGATCTTGTCGGCCATTACTCCGCGCGTCCCGTGGGCACAATCTGCAGCGCGCTCAGGTGCACTGGAGACAAGCAACTCTCCAGCACTTCGAGGATGTCGCCGACCCCGATCTGCTCGTGTACGTCAAAATAGACGCTGGGGGCCGCCCCGCTGGCCGCGGCAGAGCAGAGCATATCGGCCACATCCTCAGCTTGCTCCCACGCGCGTAGCAGCAGGCCGTAGGCTTTGCGCTTGGCGCGACCCAAATCCGCAGCCACAGCGCGCTCATCAAGGCCAGCTAATGCCGAGCTTATTTCTTCGCACAATCGCTCGCTTTGTTGGGTGTATCCGCCCACCGAGCAAAAGCAGAACGTCGGCTCGGCATAAACCTCGGCTCCAAAGGCATCGCCATCGATCAGACCATCTTCGTAGTGCACAGCAAAAAAATTGCTCGCCGGTCCTAAGGCGATGTCTAAGGCCAACTCTAAGGCCAACTCCCGCAAGAGCAAATCGCGGCCCGATTGACCTGCCTTATCGTCGCCGAAAAACAGCAAGGTATAGGGTCGGCTGACCGGCAGTGCCAAGTCCCCAAGCGGCCGCGGAGCGGGTAAAACCACCGGCCGCTCCACGCGGTTCCATGCAGAGCGCGGACGACTGTACTTTAGCAGAGTGGACTCGACGGCCGCGCAAGTATCTTCTACGTCGAAATCTCCGCACAAATACAGCCCCATGTATTCGGGCTGGTAAAAGACTTCGTGACAGCGAGTTAGCGCAGCTACATCGATCTGCCCGATGCTCTCCCGCGTGCCGGCCATGTCCCATGCCAAGGGAGCATCCCTGTACAGTGCCTTGAGGCCGTGTAAAAACCCGATCCACTCTGGGTCATCGCAGCTTATCTGTAACTCGTGGTCGATGATTTCGCGCTCTTGGGCGACACCGTCTGGCAGGACGTGCAGATCCAACGCGAGTTCAAAGAGCAACGCTAAATGGTCGGCAAAATGCTCAATGCACGTCAGAGAAAAAACGGTTGAAGTAAAACTGGTGCTGGCGTTTACGTCGCCACCGAGGCGGTTGATTTGCTCGGTGATGTCGCCGTAGGGTTTGGCAAAAAGGCGGTGTTCGAGAAAGTGCGCCGTACCAGCAGGCGTCGTCTGCACCTGCCCAGAGTCACGGGCATGCAGATGCAGATCGACCGAGCCGTAGTCTATGTACAGCACGGCCGCTTTTTGCCGACTACCTAGCCGCGGTACTGCCCATACATCGAGGCCACATCCTAAGCGGCTGTGGTGTACGACTTCCCCCAATAGCGCATCCGCGATCACGTTCTTACGTCCCGTGCAATAGAAAAGCCGTGTCCGCTGCGATGCCATCGGCCACGTGGGCTAGCTCTTCGACGCCGACTTGCTCAATGCGCTGCCACAGCGCTTGTGGGGACTGGCTACCTCCTGTCAGTCCCTCTCTCAATTGATAGCGGAAAAAACCCTCGCGGTCTTCGGTCAGCCCCAACAGCCGCGCCCTCAACAAGCGCCGGGCTGCTTCGATTTCCCCGAGATCAAAAGCCCCAGAGCGCAGCGTTTGGAACTCCTGTTCCACCTTATCCCGGACCTTGGGGTAGGCCGTGGCCTCAATGCCCGCGGCCACAAAGAGTAGCCCGCTCAATGCCTCGATATGCGATGCGATGTAGTAGCACAAGCCCTCCTCTTCGCGGAGGTGTTTGAACAGCCGCGATGGACCGTCGCCGCCGAATATCAGGTTTAGGAGTACCAAAGCCGGATAGTCGTTTGCACCATAAGCAACTTGAGTGCGATAGCCCAATACCATTTTTGCCTCTCGCACCTCTTGACATTCGAAAATCTCGCGCCGCAGACCAGCAATGCGCGGGCGTGACGGCTGGCGTTGAGGCTGGCTCGCCGCGCGCTCCCAAGTAAAGAGCGACTCCATCAAGGGCCGAATCTGCTCCAAGTGCAGATCGCCGCTTATGAAAAGGTCCAGGCGGTCGGTAGCTGTCCGCTCGCGGTGGAAAGCCCACAGTTCATCAGCCTGTACGGCAGCAAAGTCTGCGGGGTTGCCCAGCGGCGACAAGCCTATAGGTTCGCCCCGGCACATCTCTTCACTGCACCGCCTTTGTGCGTAGCCCAGTTTGTCGTTGAAGCCATCGGCGATTTGCCGCGCGAGGCGGTGTTTCTCTCGCTCTAGATAATCGGGCCGGAATCCGCAGCCATCGCGGAGGACATCGCGCAGAAAAGTCAATCCCCGCGCCAGTATTCCCTTCTCCCCAAGGAAGTTATCATCTATAACCTCCAGACATAAATGAACAAACTGATACTCTCCTAAGCGATCGACTTGCACCGAGTAATGCGCTCCGTAGAGGTCGTCGATGAAGCGGTTGAGGCTCTGGACATTAGGCAGCTGGTGCGTGCCCCGAGCCAGCAGTCGGCTGCTCAGGGCCATGAGCGAATGTCGCGGCGCACACAGCGGCGTGCTCAGACATATATCCACCCGAATCGTCTTGTACAGCCCAATGCTGTGCAGATGCAAATAGACGCCGTCCGCAAGTTGGACACGGGTAAGTTCACCTGCGGTGTGCATTGGCGCGCAGTATCCTTCTTGGTTTAGTTTGGCAAGCCGCATGAATCCTCTCGACAACATCCGCGTCGTGCTCGTCGAGCCGGCGACGCCTGGCAATATCGGTGCTACGGCCCGCGTACTCAAAACCACGGGCATAAGCCAGTTGGCCTTGGTCAATCCCGGGGCGTGGAATACGCCAGAAGCGCGCGCCTTTGCACACGGCGCGGGCGACATTCTCGACGGCAGCCAAATCTTCCCCAGCCTAGCCGCGGCCGTAGCCGATTGCCACATCGTCGTCGGCACAAGCCATCGGCAAGGTCGCTTCCGCGCGGTTGATTCCGCGCCGCGCCCGCTGATTGCCCAATTAGCCTCCCAAGCACATCACCGCCGCATTGCCCTCGTGTTCGGACGCGAAAGGGACGGCTTGTGGCATGAGGAACTCGCGCTCTGTCACCAGGTGCTGAGGTTCCCTACAGCCGTGGCTTATCCCTCCCTCAACCTCTCTCACGCCGTGCTCCTATTCACTTATGGCCTGTATGCGGCCGTGAGCGAAAAACCACCGAATCCGCCCGTGCAACTGGCCACGGCTGGCGAACGCGAACGAATGTTCGCTCAGATCCTGCAAGCCCTTGCCGAGATAGAGTTTACCCCGTATAACAACAAGCCGGATCACTTCGGTCGAGTGCTGCGCCGTTTCTTCAACAAGGTCGATTTGGAAGTTCGCGATGTGCGGGTGATTCAGACGATATGCGGCCAGATCCGCAAGTTCAGCCACCGCTATCGCCGCAGTGCCGGGCGCACTGGGGCCGACTGATGGGCCACCTGTTCCAAGTCCCAGTCAACCATCTGCCGGACCATTTCCTCAAAGCCGACCTCGGGCTCCCAACCGAGTTTTTCTCGCGCTTTAGTCGCATCGCCCAATAGGGTATATACCTCGGCGGGGCGCAAAAAGCGCTCATCCACGACCACGTATTGCCGCCAGTCCAAGCCGACGTGGGCAAAGGCGACCTCGCAGAATTCGCCAATGGTGCGAGAGGTGCCCGTGGCGACGACGTAATCGTCGGGTTCATCCTGCTGGAGCATCATCCACATCGCGCGGACAAAGTCACCCGCATAGCCCCAATCGCGGCGGGAATCGAGGTTTCCGAGGCGCAACTCTTGGTCTAGCCCGTGTTTGATGCGGGCCACGCCGTACGTGATTTTGCGGGTGACGAATTCGCGACCGCGGCGCGGCGACTCGTGATTGAAGAGAATGCCCGTGCAGGCAAACAGGCCGTAACTTTCGCGGTAGTTGATGGTGATCCAATGCGCGTAGAGCTTGGACACCCCATAGGGCGAACGCGGATAAAAGGCCGTTTGCTCGTTCTGCGGCGTTTCCTGTGCCTTGCCGAATAGCTCGCTGGTGCTGGCTTGGTAAAAGCGAATATTTTCGTCGCAGGTGCGGATGGCTTCCAAAAGCCGCGTCACGCCCAAGCCGGTGACCTCGCCGGTCAACATGGGCTGCTCCCAAGAAACCGGTACAAACGACTGGGCACCTAGGTTGTACACTTCCTGCGGTCGCGCGGTCTGCAGCGCTGAAACCAACGACTTCTGGTCCAACAGGTCGCCGGAGATCAGCTCGATTTGGTCCTGCAAATGGCCGATCCGCTCGAAATTGACCGTGCTACTGCGGCGCACCAGCCCGAAAACCTCATAGCCCTTTTCCAGCAGCAATTCGGCCAAGTACGAACCGTCTTGGCCGGTAATGCCGGTGATTAAGGCGCGCTTCTGGCTCATTTCACTCCTCTTGTGAATACGTTTCGACAGGCGGACAGGAACAGATCAGGTTGCGATCGCCCTGCGCGTCGTTCAGTCGCCCTACGGCCGGCCAAAATTTGCGCTCCAATAGCCAAGGAGCCGGCAGGGCGGCGACGGTTCTAGAATAGGGCCGATCCCACTCGTCGGCCAGCACGACATCCACGGGGTGCGGCGCGTGGACGAGCGGGTTGTCAGTGGGGTCCATCTCTCCGGCAGCTACTTGTCGGATTTCTTCGCCAATGGCGATCATGGCCTCGCAAAACCGGTCCAACTCGGCCTTGGATTCGCTCTCAGTAGGTTCGACCATCAGGGTTCCGGCGACCGGAAAGGATACCGTAGGTGCGTGGAACCCATAGTCCATCAATCGCTTGGCTACGTCTTCTACGCCAATGCCGTGCTCCCGCGCCCAGCGCAGGTCGAGAATGCACTCGTGGGCCACGCGTCCGTTGTGCCCTTTGTATAGCACGGGAAAGGAATCGGCGAGGCGACTGCTCAGATAATTGGCATTGAGAATCGCCACCTGCGTCGCCTCGGTGAGGCCCGCACCGCCCATCAGCCGCAAGTATGCCCAAGATATGAGCAGAATCGAGGCACTGCCCCACGGAGCGGCCGCAATGGGGCCGATCGACTCAGCCCCGCCGGTATAGACGAGGGGATGCGAAGGCAAAAACTCCACCAAATGCTCGGCCACGGCAATGGGCCCCATCCCTGGGCCACCCCCGCCGTGGGGAATGCAAAAGGTCTTGTGCAAATTCAAATGGCACACGTCAATGCCGATTTCCCCAGGCCGACACAATCCCACTAAGGCATTCATATTGGCACCGTCCATATAGACCTGACCGCCCGCTTGGTGGACGACCGTACAAATTTCTCCGATGGCCTCTTCAAACACCCCGTGGGTAGAGGGATACGTCACCATTAAGGCCGCGAGTCGCTCGCGGTGTGCGTCGGCTTTCTCCCGCAGGTCCGCCAAGTCGATATTGCCCTCGGCGTCACAGGCGACGACGACCACGTCTAAACCGGCCATAGCCGCGCTAGCCGGATTGGTTCCATGCGCCGAGGCTGGAATGAGGCAGACGTTCCGCTGGGCCTCCCCGCGCATCCGGTGGTATTTGCGCACGATGAGTAGGCCGGCGTATTCACCCTGCGAACCCGCGTTAGGTTGCAGCGAAATGCCCTTGAGGCCGGTGATTCCGCTCAGCATGTCCTCCATTTCGGCGAGAACTGCCGCGTACCCTTGGGCTTGCTCTACGGGCGCGAACGGATGCAGCCCAGCGAATTCGGGCCAAGTAATCGCCATCATTTCCGCGGTCGCATTGAGCTTCATAGTACACGAGCCGAGGGGAATCATCGCGTGGACCAAGGACAGATCCTTGGCTTCGAGCCGGCGCATGTAGCGCATCATTTCGGTCTCGGAGTGATGCAACGCAAAGACGGGATGCTCCATGAAACGCGAATGGCGGACGTGATCAGGCCTCCAGGCAGGCCCTTCATCGACTTCGGTGGGCAACTTGCCACCCAGCAAGGCGAGAATGGCCTGCAAATCGTCCTTGCAGGTCGTTTCGTCGAGGGCAATGCCCCAATGCCCGTCCCCCAGATCGCGGAAGTTCATCCCCTCGGCCCGCGCCTGCGCCAACAACTCGTCTCCCCTCGCTCCTACTTCAACGCGTAGCACGTCGAAGTACTGGTCGTGGACGACGCGGTAGCCAGCTTCCTCCAACCCTCGGACGAGCACCTGTGCCTGGCGGTGTATGCGGTGAGCTATGCGCTGCAATCCGTCCGGCCCGTGATAGACCGCGTACATGCTCGCCACCACGGCTGGCAAAACCTCGGCCGTGCAGATGTTACTCGTAGCCCGTTCTCGTTTGATGTGCTGTTCGCGGGTTTGCAAGGCCATGCGCAAGGCTGGCTGGCCGCGGACGTCTTCAGAGACGCCAATGATGCGCCCAGGCACCTGCCTCTGGAACTCGGGTCCCGTCGCCAAAAAGGCTGCGTGCGGGCCGCCGTACCCCATTGGCATGCCAAAGCGCTGCGCGCTCCCGATGGCCGCATCAGCTCCAAATTCTCCTGGGGGCCGCAGCAAACACAGGGCGAGCAAATCAACCGCCACGCATACCAGCGTCTGATGGGCGTGAGCCTGAGTGCAGAACTCGGCGTAGTCGTATAGCGCGCCGTCTGAGGCTGGGTATTGGAGCAGGGCGGCGAAGGCCCCGGCTGCAAAATCCCATTCTCGATGATCGCCCACTTCGACCTCCCACCCCCGCGACTCGGCCCGGACCTTGACCACCGCTATGGTTTGCGGGTGGCAGTCCGACGAGACAAAGACGCGCTGGCTGGCGTTTTTCTTTTGCACCGCCCTCAACATGGCGATGGCTTCGGCCGCAGCCGTGGCTTCGTCCAACAAGGAGGCATTGGCCAAGGCAAAACCCGTCAAGTCACCGACCATGGTTTGGAAATTGAGGAGAGCCTCTAGCCTCCCTTGGGCGATTTCGGACTGGTAGGGCGTGTACTGGGTGTACCAGCCTGGATTCTCCAAGATGTTGCGCTGGATCACCGGAGGGGTTATGCAGTCTGAGTAGCCCATGCCGATAAAACTGCGGTGGAT
>JAPPEF010000139.1 GCA_028875335.1 Gemmatimonadota bacterium | reverse complement strand
GGATTGTTAATTGAATAATATTTTCGGTACAACTCCTGATTAAGTTGGTAAGTAAAAGAAGAGCTTTGAGGGATAAATAGCCTGTCATCAATGCCGTAATTAGTATGCCGCAAATAGATCTCTAGTCCTATAAGCAGTAGAAAGGGAATAAGAACCAAAAGGATTTCAATGAATATGGTGGTTTTTCTAGACCACTTAATGATTCGCCCCGTTTGTGTTTGCATCATCTACGCCTTGAGAAAGAACTACCCAAGTGAGGAGGCAACAGCAGCGACTGGGCTTCGTCCGCCGCCGCCGTGTCAACGGACAGATCGACCGTGATGTTCCTGATGGTGTGCCCCTTGACCACCACACCCTCGACGAAGCCCACACCAGCAATGCCAGATGGAGCATTCGCCGTCTCGTGTTCTGCGCTCCTACATAAGATATCCTAGATCCGCTTAAATGAATACCCCCGCTGGTGCTTATAATGTCTCGTAGCAACGCGCTCTACAGCAACGAGGGACGGGAACGCTTCAAGGACATCACCCGTCAGGTCGGTCTCGAAGTTGGGGCATCAACATGCTGGAAGTTTTTCTTGGACTTCTGGACATAATTCCCCATATTAAAGCCAAATTGCTTTTCAGTTAGAACGGGTTTTGTGCAAAGTCTCCAGTTTCCGTTTGCTCTCGCTTACTGAGCGAATGGTGCGCTGAAAGGAGGTGTTCAAGGGAAAGCCCGCATTTCAGAATCAACGCAGTAGCAGCAGTCATCCTATAGATGAAAGGAGAAGCAACAGTGAAGAGGATTATCGTTATAGCTACCGTTTTGGGCCTCGTTCTCGCTTCCTTCACTCCGAGTTCGGCCCACCAGCGGACAGACCGAAACTGGGCGGCGGTACAGGTACCCATCGACATCGATGGAATCAGGGACGTCGTGGTAGACGGTGATCTCGGCGATTGGGACAACGTACCGTCTGTCTTCTGGGTAACCCAGGATGACCTAGTCGAGGTCGTCACGGGCACCCAGGGTGACCCGGATCCGGGCAATCTTGCCGAGCGCATCATCGTCGGCTGGAGCCCAGAGACCAACTTTGTGTACGTTATGGAGGAAAGGTTCGACGACCTCTGGTACGGCACCCTCGACGACACCAACGACAAACTCGAGCTCGTGCTCGATGCCGACCACAGCGGCGGGCAGTTCCAAGGAGACATTGAAGGCCTGGATCCGGAGCGATGGGCCGGGGCCACCGCGCAGGACTGGCAGCAGTCGCTCAATAACCCGGACAACAACCTGTGGTTATGGGGCGGCGGAGTATGGGCCTCTGTAGAGCCTTACGCCGGCATCAGATGGAACGTCGAGGGCGAGGCCGGTGGACCCGCCACTCTCTTTCAGGAGAGTTGGTTCACCACCTTCGACGACCTGCCCGCCAGTTCGACCGGTCCCGACGATCCCGACCTGATTACCCATAACCTGGAGGAAGGCCAAGTCATGGGCATCGGCATGGCCATTCAGGACGATGACAATGGCCCAGGCGATTCGTACAACGGCTACTGGGTCTCCACTGGCGACATCAACATGTACTTCCACGCCGATTCCCTAGTAGACTACGTGCTACTTGGTTTTGACGCAAACAACTGGGTGTCCGACGCCGACGCCACAGCGGTCGAGGACGACACCTGGGGCCGCATTAAGGCGAGCTTCTCCAAATAGGGGAAAGGTCGGCTGTAAGGACCTAGGACGGCTGTTGTTGAAGGGGGGCGAGGATCAACGATCTCGCCCCCCTTTTTTCGGTGCTCAACGGCGTTTCCGACATGAGCGGGGCGCAAGCTCGGGAGCAAGATAAGGAGAAAGAAGTGCGCTCATCGGCGCTATTGCTGAACTCGATAAGAACCCGAGTCGGCGTAGGTAGGGAGCGCCGCGAGCGGGGATGGGTCGGCGCTCAACGGCTAACGGATCCCTTCCGCACGGCACTCGTCTGTTCCGCGTTGACGTTGTCGGCGGTATGTGTGTGCTGGGGACAGGAGGGGTATTCGCTGGATTCAGGCAGAGTGGTCGTCGATTCCAGAGCGCATTGGGAACGCTGGCACTCCGCTGCCAACACGGTCCAGATCAGCGATGAGGGAGTGAAACCCGCCTTCATCCGCAAGCACACGAGACTGGAAATAGATGGCGAGGAGGTCGTCGTTCCCGGCATCAACGCCGTCCTCAATGCCGCCGATTTCGGCGGCGGTGTGTTGAATGCCGGATCCAATCGCTCGAGTGGCATCGAC
>JAPPEF010000136.1 GCA_028875335.1 Gemmatimonadota bacterium | reverse complement strand
GCTGCTGCACCTTGCCGCTGAGGCCGCCCAAAGTACACGGGTAAATGTGGCACCCGCTGCCGATGATACCCGTCTGTCCGGTGGTGATGCCGCGATGGGGATGATCGAGGAAGTTGGCATCGCCCATTTGCGTTTCGGGATGGATATCCGCCTGATAGTAGCGCCCCCCCAACTCGGCAATGGCCCGTGGCAACAAGGGCACCGGCCGCCGCGTCAGTTCGGATTCGCCCGCCACCGAGCCGGAGCGCGTTAGGGCGTGGGCAATGTCGTGGTAGAACAGCACCCGCCAGCCCGGATAGGTGCTCATCACGAGCTGCATCTGATAGTCGAAAATGAAGTCGCACTCCAGCGCGCTGAGGAAGCGGCGATAGTGGTCGAAGTCGCGACGGCGAATGGTCTCGTCCAAGGCGGCCCGAAAGTCAATCTCGAGTAGCTGCTCCTGCGTCAACCCACAATTGTCGAGCAAATAGGCGTCCCAAACGGCCGGATCCCTAAGCGCGGCAAAGCGGTTCCAATGAGCGCGGACCTTGTACTCAGGCAATTCCCACAGCAAGCAGATGGTGTTCATCAGGGCCTTCTCTTCAGCGCCTTCGCTCTCACCGGCCGCCAAGAACGACTGCGCGATCATCGCGTAGAGTTGGTCGGCGATCTCGCCGATGGCCTCGTCGAGCGACGGCTTTTGGTGCCCCGGCCCCAAGGCATTGTGCGAGCCAGGGGCGACGCATTCGAGCAAGTTGCCCAAAACCGTTTCCAGCAAATCGCGATTGACAAACCCGCGCCCGGAGCGCTCCGAGAGAATGTCCCGGTTAACCGCGTCGATGCGCAACGCGGCGACCTCCTCTGCGGTGTAGATCGGCACCAACCGCTCTAACAGCCGCTCTAGCAACGCCCACTTGCGGCGTTGATACGCGGTGTCAAAAAGCGTGGAATTGTTCATCGTTTGCTCCCCATTCTGCCTCCTTGTAACTTTTAACGAAACTTACAGAACGCACGCCGGGTTGCAACCCGGCTTCACTCTTGCGGGAGAAACCATGCACCCATTTGAATCGCTAGTAGTCTGCGAAGACGCAGTCGGCATCCACTGGTTTGGCCAGAGCACGTTTGGCCTCAAGGACGCGCAGGGAACCATCGTCCAAGTCGACCCCTACTACCCCCACGAGCGGCCAGCCGACCGCTTCATCCACGCCCGCCCCCCACTCCACGAAGCGTCGCTGCACACGGACTTCGTGCTCCTGACCCACGACCACGGCGACCACACCTGCACAGAGTCCATTGCGCGCATTGCCGCGGCCTATCCAGACGTGCAAATCGTCGGCCCAGCGGAGAGCATCCAGCGCGTCCGCGACGCGGGCATTACCGCCGCAGCATCGACGATTGCCGCCGGTGACGCAGCCAGCCTAGGCACCATGACGGCCCACTCGGTGTACGCCAAGCCACCAGAGGGCCTGCCCAGCGATGACATCGCCCCGCCCGATGTAACCCATCTCGGCTACGTGGTGGAAGCCAGCGGCATGCGCGTGTACATCTCCGGCGACCCGGTCAACACATTTGCCGAGCACGAAGCATTACTCTCTCCCATCCGCGACCTCGCGCCCGACATCGGGCTGCTGACCAATCACCCCAGCGAAGGAGAATTCCCCTTCTTTGTCGGCTCGGCCAAGATGGCCTCGGCGCTTGGCCTCAAGGCCGCGGTGCCAGCCCATTACGCCTGCTTTGTCACCCGCAACTACGATCCCCAAGAATGGGCTGCTGCGCTCGTTGCAGTCGAGCCGATAATTATTCCGTACAATCAATCCACAGTCTATTCGCCCTGCTAGCGCCCTAAGACAGACGTGTTGATTTTATCATCTTTGTTTGCTTATAATTATAGACATCGCCCAACGCGCCGAGGATTTCCACCTAGGCGTTCACTTCAAACACAAGGAGTATCAAGTATGCGGCGATTTACAATCGCAGGCATTTTTAGCCTCACCCTCATAGGGGTGGCGAATGCCCAGTTTTTCGATCCACCCGCCCTAGCGGATCGCAACGGCAGTCAGGGATTTTGGTTTTACATGCTCGAAGTCCCCGATCCCGGTGCTATCACCATCGACGCCCATGGCGACGACTGGGGTTGGTTTGACCCTGAGTACACCCTGACCATGGACGAGTGGCGCGACGAAGGCGACCGCCCGGCCCCAGACCGCGACGACCTGTTTATCACCACCTTCATGGGTTGGAAGGGCGGCGACGACAACCGCTGGTACTGCTTCT
>JAPPEF010000077.1 GCA_028875335.1 Gemmatimonadota bacterium | reverse complement strand
TCGTGCGCCGTCCACGGCTGCCCGTCGCTCCACTCGACTCCGGGCCGAATTTTTATGGTGACTTCGGTATAGTCTGCGTTGTACTCGTGCCCGGTGGCGATCCAGGGGATGATCTCGTCGCGGTAGGCGTTGTAAAAGTAGAGCGGCTCGTAGAGAAAGTTATACCCCGTGCGCGAGACTTTGCCGGGCAGGTAGGGATTAAAGGCGTCGTAGTCTTGGAACTGGCCGCTGCACGTACCCTGATCGACGCAGTCGGTGACCAAGGTGCGCTCGCGCGGCACGTGTTGCAGGCTACCTTCTCCGCTACAAGCGGCGCAGACTAAAGCGAGGATTAGCGAGAAAGCGGGGCGCGTCAAAACTTCTCCTTTTTGCGGTGGTCGCCAAAACGTATCAATGTGCGTTGGGAGGGTCAACCAACTTGAGCGAAGCTGCCAACCCGCCTATACTACCTCCATCCGATCCCAATGCGGTCATGCCGCGCTCTATTAACCCCTGGAAAAACCATGTACGACCTGTTAATCCGCAACGCCCAGCTTCTCGACGGCAGCGGCCAGCCGGCTTTCCGCGGTGACATCGCCGTCGAGCAGGGCCGCATCGTGGCCATCGGCGATCTTGCTGCAGCCGAAGCGAGTCGCACTATCGACGCCGAGGGCCGCATCGCCTGCCCTGGCTTTATAGACATCCACACGCATTCGGACTTGACCATTGCCCTCGACGGTCGTGCGCTCAGTTCCCTGACGCAGGGCATTACGACCCAAGTTATGGGCAACTGCGGCGTCTCGGCCGCGCCCACCCGCGACTACGAGCCGTACTACGGCCCGCTCGACCCGGCGATGACCCGTGGCTTGGAGTGCGATTGGACTCATTTTGGCGACTATTTCCAGCGGCTCGAAGCCAATGGATTGGGCACGAATACCGCGACCTTGGTCGGCCACGGCAATGTGCGCGTCGCCGCTATGGGCTACGACGACCGCCCGCCGTCTGCGGCGGAGATGGAGCAGATGAAGGCGCTCGTCGCCCGTGCGATGGCAGACGGCGCAATGGGGCTGTCGTCGGGCTTGGCGTACGCGCCCGGGCCGTATGCGGCGCTGGAAGAACTCGTCGAGTTGGGGAAGGTCGTCGCTGAGTACGGCGGCATCTACACCTCGCACATTCGCAACCAGACCGAGTCAATTGCCCAAGCCGTCGGTGAGGTCATTGCCGTTGGCGAGCAAGCCTCGGTGGCGGCCCACGTCTCGCACATGCAGCCCGGTGCGCCGATGATCGGCGCGACCCGCGACCTGCTCGCTACGATCGACCAGAAGCGCCGCGAGGGCTGCGACATTAGCTGCGACGCCATTCCCTATACGATTGGCAGCACCACCCTCAAGTCGCTGTTGCCCCCTTGGGCCTTGGCCGGTGGGGACGAGGAACTGCTGAAGAGATTACAAGACCCAGAGACCCGCGCCAAGATCGAACAGGACACCGTGCAGTACGGGGCTGAGAGCGGCGGCAGCCGCAAGCGCAACTTGGCGCGGGATGGGGAATGGGACAAGATCTGGCTGGGTAGCGCCGAGCAAAACGCCTCCTTGGTCGGTCTGAGCTTTGCCGAGATCGGTCGGCGACGCGGTCAGAATCCCCACGACGCGGTCTGTGACATCCTCATCGAAGAGCGCGCGCGGCCGTGGATGCTGGCCGAGGACGTGTCTGAGGAGGACTTCCTCAACATCGCCCGCCACTCCACCGGCGGCGTCATCTCCGATGGCTTCTCGCTGGTGCCCGAAGGCACCTTGGCCGAGGGCAAGCACCACCCTCGCTCCTACGGGGCCTTCCCCTACTTCTTGCGCCACTTCGTCCGCGAGCAAGGCGCGCTGCGCTGGGAAGAGGCCATCCACAAGCTCACTGGCCACCCCGCCGCCCGCTTCCGCTTGCGCGAGCGCGGCCTGTTGCGCGAAGGCTACTGGGCCGATCTCGTAGTCTTCGATCCCGCAGCCATTGGCGAGTGCGCCGACTTTGCCGACCCCTACCGCTATCCGCAGGGCATCAACTGCGTAATTGTCAATGGACGGATCGCCGTTGAACGAGGAGAAATAGCCGACAGCCGCGCCGGACAGATCGTCCGGGCATGAGCTATGCCCAGCTAACCCGCTTCATGTTGCCCTTGGTGGTGACGGCGCTGGTGCAAGAGCTCAGCGGCCAGTTCCTCAACGGCGGCATGGCGCGGATGCCGCGGGCGGTCGAAACGCTGGCCGCCTTTGGCTTGGCCTTTGGCTTGGC
>JAPPEF010000083.1 GCA_028875335.1 Gemmatimonadota bacterium | reverse complement strand
CGTAGGCTTTGGCCGGGAAGAGGCTGACGTGTTCGCGCGGCTCCAACACCTCGCCGGTGAGTGCGTCGATCAGGTAAATGCCCTCAATCTCGTCGCCAAACATCTCAATGCGTACGGCGCGGTCTTCCGACCCGGGCACGATCTCGACGATATCGCCCCGCACCCGGAAGCAGCCGCGTTGCAACTCGAAATCATTGCGGCTGTAATAGATGTCTATCAAGGCGCGCAGAATATCGTCGCGCTCGATCTGCTCGCCGCGCCGCAGGGAAACCTTCTGCTCGTCGTATTCGCGGGGCGAGCCAATGCCGTAAATGCACGAGACCGTGGCGACGACGACCACATCGCGGCGCTGCAACAGCGAAGTGATGGCCTTGAGCCGCAAGCGGTCGATCTCCTCGTTGCGCTCGACCTCCTTCTCGATATAGGTGTCCGTGCTCGGCTTGTAGGCTTCGGGCTGATAGTAGTCGTAGTAGCTGACAAAATACTCGACCGCATTGTCGGGGAAATATCCCTTGAGTTCGCCGTAGAGCTGGGCGGCCAGCGTCTTGTTGTGCGAGATGACCAAGGCCGGCATCTGCAACTCCTCGATGACGTTGGCCATAGTGAAGGTTTTGCCGCTGCCGGTCACGCCCAACAGCGTCTGGCGAGCGTGCTGCTGCCGCACGCCCTCGACTAGTTCGGCGATGGCTTGGGGTTGGTCGCCAGCGGGCGCGTAATCGGCAACCAGTTTGAACTGATCCATGTATCCTCCTTGTAGCGGCCAATCTAGCCGGATGGCAGCACCCTGTCAATGTGCCCCGTTCATATTAATGACACGATAGCACGAATTGCTGCCATCCTGTCGCTATAATCTATTTTATAAATCGCCCTTTTTTCGCCGTATTCTCTTGTAAAACAGTATGTTATTTATATTTAGTACATTGCGGCACGTATCTTGCTTTATTTATTTGGGCGTCGCAGCCATAAACAGTCCGGCCACGTACGCCTTAACACATCAACCCAATCCAAACCTTGGAGAAAAAAACAATGGCTAAAGTCATCGGCATTGACTTAGGCACCACCAACTCGTGCGTGGCCGTCATCGAAGGCCAAGACGCGGAAGTCATCGCCAATTCCGAAGGGGGCCGCACCACGCCCTCCATGGTCGCCTTCACCAAAGACGGTGAGCGCCTCGTCGGCCAAACCGCCAAGCGCCAAGCCGTCACCAACCCGCAGAACACGGTCTATTCGATCAAGCGCTTTATGGGCCGCCGCTACGGCGAAGTGTCCAATGAGATAAACGAAGTCCCCTACGAAGTGGCCTCAAGTGGCCGCGACATGGCCATAGCCAAAATCGACGGCAAGGAACACACGCCGCCGGAAATCTCGGCCATGATCTTGCAAAAGATGAAGCAGACAGCCGAAGACTATCTGGGCGAAGAAATAAAACAAGCCGTCGTCACCGTCCCGGCCTACTTCAACGACTCCCAACGCCAAGCCACCAAGGACGCGGGCACCATCGCCGGCTTGGAGGTTTTGCGCATCGTCAACGAGCCGACTGCCGCGGCACTGGCCTACGGCTTGGACAAGGGCAGCACCAGCACCAACGAGCAGATCGCCGTGTACGACCTCGGCGGCGGCACCTTCGACATTTCCATCTTGGAACTGGGCGACGGCGTCTTCGAGGTCAAATCCACCAACGGCGACACCCACCTCGGCGGCGACGACTTCGACCAGAAGATCATCGACTGGCTCGCCGAGGAATTTGAAAAGAGCGAAGGCATCGACCTGCGCCGTGACCCCATGGCCCTGCAACGGCTCAAGGAAGAGGCCGAAAAAGCCAAAATCGAACTGTCTTCCGCCACTTCGACCGAAATCAACCTGCCGTTTATCACCGCCGATCAAACGGGGCCCAAGCACTTGCAAACCACCCTGTCCCGCGCCCAGTTTGAGCGCTTGGTTGACGACCTGATCGAGCGCACTAAGGTTCCCTGTCAGCAGGCCCTTGCAGACGCTGAATTGCAAGCCAGCGAAATCGACCAAGTGATTTTGGTCGGCGGCTCGACGCGCATCCCCAAAATCCAAGAGACCATCCAAGCCATCTTCAACAAAGAGCCAAACCGCAGCGTCAATCCCGACGAGGTCGTGGCTTTGGGTGCAGCCATCCAAGCCGGCGTGCTCGCTGGCGACGTCGACGACATCCTGCTGCTCGATGTCACGCCGCTCTCGCTGGGCATCGAGACCATGGGCGGGGTGATGACGCGGCTGATCGACCGCA
>JAPPEF010000121.1 GCA_028875335.1 Gemmatimonadota bacterium | reverse complement strand
CCCATCTACTGCGCTATTTTGACCACGCCGCAATCGTCGCGGCCTGTATGCCTCCGCGTCCCTTTATGATGATCGCCCCGACCAAGGACGAAGACATGCCCCGCGAGGGCGTTGACGAGCTGATCCCGGTCGTCTCCGAGGCGTACGCAGAGGCGGGCTGTCCAGAGCGCTTCCAAGTTCGCCAGCCGGAGGGGAACCACGCCTTCCTCGTCGAGTACTTTGAATGGATGGCCGACTGGTTCCGCTCGGCTAGCCGCTCCTGATTTACTCTGCGTTGGCCTCGATCAATACCTGAATTTTTACTTCGTCCCCGAGCACGGCGCTGAAGCGTTCCCAGCTATTGACTCCGTAATCGGAGCAGAGGATGGAAAAATTCGTTTCTAGGCCGATCTGCGCCTTGCCACCCCTCGGATTGGTGCCGGTGCCGAGGATTTCGACGGGCAGGGTGACCTCTTTAGTGGTACCGTGCATGGTCAGCTTGCCCTTCACGTTGAGCGTGTTTTCGCCCGCGCTGATTACTTCGGTAGATTCGAAAGTGATCGTGGGGTAGGTTTCGGCCTCGAAAAAGTCGGCATTTTTCAGGTGGCCATCGCGGCGCTCGTTGCCGGTGTCGATGCTCTTGACCTGAATGGTGCCGGAGAAGCTGGTGGCGGCGGGTTTGGCAGCGTCGTAGCTGATGGTGCCGCTGAAGTCTCCGAAGCGGCCCTTGGTGCGGCCGACGAGGTGGCGAATGCTGAAATCGACCGAAGAGTGCGAAGCATCGACCACGTAGGTTTCTGCTAAAGTTGCCTCGGCGGTGAGAGCGAATGTCAGAGCGGCAACCCACGCGAAGTGGAGTGCATTAGAGCGAGTCATGGAGTTCTCCTTGGCTATTGATGCGAGAGTGAATCAGGCATTTTTACCTAAAGATGCCTTTTGCTATACTACAAATCTGGCGTTGTAAGATGAGAACCTATAGCAGCCGGGGCAAGTTCCCCGGCAGGAGATGGCGATGATCAATTTCTCCCGTTCGTCCTTTACTTGGAAGGCCCATCCCTGGAAGCCGGACCCTTATTACAAGTGGCCCGGTGGTTTCGTCGGTGAGCACGGTCAGGTCTATCACGTGCGTTTTACCTTAGAGGCCCGTTGCGTTTTGCGCGACAGCGGCGGGTCCGAGCTGGCTGAACTCTTTTTGGGCGCGCCCTGCCGCAGCGAATACACCATTGCCAGCGAAAATCTGTTTCAGATCCCCAGCGGCGAGTGGCGGATGGCTTTTAGCCGCTCCTCGATTCCGGCGATTGCCCAGCGGCCGAGTACGGAGCCCGAGGCGGTTAGTGCGCGCTCGCTGGCGGATGCGTATCAGGATTATACCATAGACATTCGATCCTATCCGGCATCCGAGGCGCTGGAGGAAGCCGACGCCATTGTGGCCTCGACCTTTGCCGGCGACGCGCAAAACGCCCGCTCGGTGTACCAGGATGAGGCGAGTGGCATTGAGGTTGAGCTCGAATATCCGATCAATGTTATGAATCTCAACGCTGCCGATGGCCAGTACCAGATCTGTACTGGCCCGGTACTATTGCCGGATCTGACGACTTGGGATGGAAGCGATGTACATCGGGTGTTCGTCGCTCATGCGGCCTTCTCGCGCCGCGACCGGGTGGAGTTTATTTTGCGGCGTCCGGTGCAAGCCGCGCCCGAGGAGCGGGCGTGGCTCGATAAGCCCCGGGGTCGCGATCGGCTGGAGTTGCTCGATCCCAATAACCCGCCCCCCGGCTATCCACCCGCCCGAGCTCAGCCGCTGGTGTACAACGAGACTTGGGATCTGGCCGCGCACAACGCAGTGCTGCGGGCCGATTGATTCCGACCACAAAGGAGATTGCTCATGTATCGCGCCGCAGTTATCGGCCTGGGCTGGATGGGTTTGCTCTACGATCTGGCTAGCCGGATCGGGGACCGCTTTGAAATTGACGATATCGACCGGCCCACGCCGCCGTTGGACATCCATCGCAAGTTTCACCACTACGACCACCCCGGCGACGAGGGCAATCCCACCTCGTATGCTGAGGCGCTGTGGGATCGGCCCGAGGTGGAGACGGTCATCGCCGCCGACCGCGATCCCAAGCGGCTGAAAGCCTATGGAGAGCGCTATGGGATTGAGGCGCTCTACGAGGACGCCGAGGCCATGCTGCGAAAGGAGCGGCCAGATATCGTCGCGGTGTGTACCAATACCAAATACCGCGCGCATTTTACCTGTCTGGCCGTCGAATGCGGGGCCA
>JAPPEF010000004.1 GCA_028875335.1 Gemmatimonadota bacterium | reverse complement strand
AGTCCGTGCTTGCTGATCGTGTAGGCACTCAGGCCGTTGATTACCGAGGCTCCCAAGCCGTAGATCGAGGCGATGTTGACGATGCGACCGGCATCAGATTCGCGGAGCAAGGGGAAGCAGGCTTTGGCGAGTAGCCACTGGGCTTTGAGGTTGAGATCGACGACAGCGGCAAAGTCTTGCTCGGCCATATCTTCGAGGCGGACGCGGGTGGCTGTGCCGGCATTGGCGACCAAAATATCGCAGCCGCCGAGTTGTTCGCGCGCTTGCTCGGGCAGGGCGGCAATGGCGGCGTTGTCGCTGAGGTCGGCCGCGTGGGCGTGGATGGTTCCGGCGCAGTCTTGCAATTCGTGGGCGAGTACTTCAAGGCGCTCACGGCGGCGGGCGACGGCGAGGACGTCGGCACCCGCCGAGACGAGGACGCGGGCCATTTCGGCTCCTAAGCCGCTGGAGGCTCCCGTGACGATGGCTTTGCGACCCTGACAGCCGAAGAGGGCGTGTAGATAGTCTTTGCTGTTCATGGGATCTTAAGGTAATGGATGCGTCTGGAGTGACCAAGCGGGCCGCTTGCCTGCGCAGGTGTCGCCGCCTAGAATTACTCTCGACCCTTTCTCGCACACAGGAGGCAGTAGGCGATGGTGGCAAATAGTATGACCAAGATCGAGGCGACCGAAGTCGCGGCCCCGCCGGCGTGGGCCTTGATGGAGCGGAATTTGATCGCGCTGATGGAGGAATCGGGTCGCTTGTTTGCCCGGCAGTACTTTGAGCGCGGCGGCGGCACCTTGTTGGCTGAGGATGTGGATGATCTCTACGAACAGGTGTACAACTTTGGCCTGTTCTACGCGATTGGCGCGGCTGACGATTTGCTGGACATCCACTTCCGCAACTGGAACGCCGTCACCCGCATCAGCGACGATCGCATCAATCACCGCACGCGCTATAACGACCACAAGAAGGTCTTCCGGCCGTCCATCCGCAACGAGTTCTGGAACCTCGAACAAGCCATGGAGTGGCACCACTTGGGCGAGGGCAATATGGCCTTTTACGATTTTGGGGTAGCCGACCCCACGGTATCGGAAAACATGCGGCGTGCGCGGAGCTTTGCGGCCATGTTCATCGGCGAGGATCCCCAAGCCCCCAACTGGGACTCCGAATACCGCATCCTGCGCTCGCCCTTCCATTCGAGCCAGGGACCCAAGCTCCACGCGGACGCGGAATACGCCAACACCATGCTGCTGGCCGGGCGCGGCCTAGGCGGGCAGGCCAACTACTACGGAGTGCGCGCCAGTCTGTATCCCATCGTCAAAAACTTGGAGACTCGCTGGTTTGAAAATCCGGCGCGGCGCAAGCAGATCGTCGATCTGTTCGACCGGCTCGTCTTGCAGTGCGACACACCCAACAGCTTGGCGGCTACTGCGCTGGTGACCAATGCGTATTTGTACACGGGCGACGACAAGTACAAACAGTGGGTTCTCGACTACACTGAGGCGTGGATGGAGCGCACGGAGAAAAACGGCGGCATTTGCCCGGACAACGTCGATGCCAAAGGCGTCATTGGCGGGGGACGCGAGGGCGTGTGGTGGGGCGGCCAGTACGGCTGGAACCACTATCAGGGCTACAACATCATGTATCACGGCATCAACATCGCAGTCGAATGCGCCCAACTGCTCACCGGCGACAGCGGATACCTCGACTTTTTGCGCTCGCAAATCAAGCTGCAAGTCGATAACGGCAGGAAGCGGGAGGATGGGCAGTTACTCGTGCCGGTGCGTTACGGACCGGAGGGCTGGGAGTGGAACCCAGCGCCGGGGCTGCACGTAAGCGACGGCATTGAGATGCGAGGCTACTGGCTGGAACCCACTCCGCTGCGGGGCCAGGACATCATGCATCTGTACCACGCTTCTATGGCCCGGGAGGACTACGAACTCATTACCTTAGTGCGCGATGGCGACGTGGAGCGCGACTGGAACGACGTGGGGACAGCCCTAGGAGAGAAAAACTGGGGCAATACTGAATTCGCCCGCTTCCAGTACTACGACGGCAAGAATCCGGACTGGCCAGAGCAGATTCTGCGGGCAGAGTACCAGCAGGCCTTGGAGACTTACGAGGCTATGCGCGCCGACGAGCGCAGTCCCTTGGAGATCATTGCGACTAACCGACTCCCGTCGCAGCCGGTGTTGACCAAGGGGTTGACCCAAGTGACGCTGGGGGCACCGCAGTCGGTCTATAACGGCGGCCTGCTGCGCGCTACGGTGCGCTACTTCGACGCCGACCGCCTGCGTCCAGGACTGCCCTTAGATGTGGCCGTCTTGGTGGATGAACTGGGACCGGCCGTGGTCGGCCTCCAACTCGTCAACACGTCGCGGCACGAGACGCGCCGCCTCATTGTGCAGGCCGGTGCCTTTGGCGAGCACCGTTTTACGCAGCTCAAATACCGCGCCGCAGGGAAGGATGGCGAGGTCGTAGCTACTGTAGAGGGGAAATACTTCTCGGTAGAACTGCCGCCATCAACGGCGATTCGCGTCGGAGCTGGGCTAGATCGCTTCTGCAATACGCCGAGTTACGCCTTCCCGTGGCACAGCGATGGGATTCCCGTGCCGTTCCCGTCGTGAAAGCTTCTCAACCCATGAAAGGACACTCAGATGGAGACAGGCCTAATTATCTTCCTCGTCATGTTGCTCGCCGCCCTGCCGCTCTACGTCATCGCCTATCTGATCGGGGTTAAGAAACGCATCGGTTTGATCTCTGGTCTCAACCCGGACCGGGTCACCGACAAGGACGCGTTGGCCCGCTGGGTGGGGCTGATGACCTTCCTCATGGGAGTGGTGACCTTCCTGATGGGCTTGGGGGTATACCTATTCATAGACAAGACTCTGACCATCACGCTCGTCGGTGTCGCGTTAGTCTCAGCCCTGACCATCGCGCTCATCGTCGGCATCCAGAAATACGTTTCCTAAAGGGACGCATCATGCAGGAGCCAAGACTAAACGACGAAGTATTCGAAGCGCTGGCCACGCGCGGCTACGTCATAGTCCACAACTACCTCCCCGAAGCCCAACGCGCGGCAATGGCCGCCGCCCTGCGCCGCATCCTCAAACCTTGGGACGAAGTCGCGGACAACCCGCCCGACGATCGCATCGGCTCCTGCTATTTTCCCTATCCCGAACAATGCCTCAACCGCGCCATCGTCGACCGCGAAGCCATTGCCTTCGCCCGACGCTGGCTTGACACTGACCAAATACACTATCGGCCCGGACTGGGTCTGATCTCCTATCCGGGCCGCAAGGGTGGGCCGTTCCACATCGACAATGGCAACAACTCGCTACTGCCGCCCACCGAATCCGACCGTCGCCACAGCCAGCTCAACTTCTGGTTTTGCCTCGAAGATGTCGAAGAGGATCAGGCCCCGACCCTCTTCGTCGCCGATGGCGCTGGCCAGCACCAGGACGCGGCCAGAGCTGAGCCGATGGTCGCTCCTGGCGGCTCAGTAGCCATCTTCCACAACTACTCTTGGCACGCCGCTAGCGACTATCGGCGCGCCGACGGACAGCGCTATATCTGGAAATTCGCCTATGGTCGCGCCGACCACTATTGGGAAGGCGTCGAGCACTACACCCACGTGGGACGCAACCCACACTTTTGCGAGTTTATCGCCGGCCTCACTGCTGCCGATCGCCAGCTCTTCCGCTTTCCTCCGCCTGACCATTCATACTACACCCATCAGACGCTCGCCGCCTTGGAAGCGCAGTATCCTGGATGGAACGCCCGCGGCGAATACCGGCCTCGCGACGGGGAATAACGCTCAGACTTTGCGTGGTGGCGCGGCGAGGGGATTTACGCGCTGTTTATGCGTAAAGCGTAGGGGGAACGTCTTTAGACGCGGTGAATCAGGCGTGTAAAATGCAGTTGGTAGTGCCGAAAGAATTGGGACGGCGCTCTTCGCACTGCGGATCATCGCGCCATTCGCCATCGACCACAAAGCGGTATTCGTGCTTGCCCAGAGGCAAAGTGACCGAAGTTTTCCACAGGCCTTGGGCATCTTTTTTGAGCGGGCGAGCCTGCGGGTCCCAATCGTTGAAGGAGGCGGCTAAATAAACGCTTTCCGCCTGCGGGGCTAAAAGTTTGAAGAGTTTGCGTTTTTTATTTTTCGTCGTCATAGTAGGATCTTTTCCTGTTGGTAAAGGGAAACTAAATCAAAGAACGTGGATGTTTGGAAAAAGTCAATAAGTCGACGGCAGCGGCTTAATTTTTCGTTGTGTCTCGCCCCATTCACTCCATCGGAGATGCTAACTATGAGACCTTTGTTTAGGAGGTACGGCAACCTTACAGGATACGGCCGTTTGCTCGTCCTCTTCACTGTTACATTTTGGTATCTGTACGGTTGCGCCGTCAGTGGCGGCGGTAAAGTGTCCAAGGATCTGAACGAAAGGAATATAGCAGTTCTGGTTCTAGCAAGAGATTCCGATCCGTACTCATGGCGTGAGGCCAAGAGGGCTTTTACCCCACTCACGAATCGGGAGGCCAATGGTTTGGAGTGGAAACTGTTGAAGGAAGTGGAGGGTTCAGGGCTGTTTGAGCACGTCACGCGCTACGAAGATCCCCTGACCTACAACCTAAAGCCGGCGTACGAGTTGAGTTTGTACGGGGCTTGGTTTGCGCGCCATGAGAAGGAGAGCTTAATGACAAAAGAATTTGTCGATGTACCCGTCCCTGCATGGGTGGCGGAGACGAGTGAGCGGGAGATCGTCAGCCAGCGCGGTCTTATGGGGCGCTACGAGCTAAAGGACCGCAGGAGCGGCGAGATCGTAGCGAAATGGTATTCGTTTAGTGCAGCGTCGTTCCCCGAGGATGAGATGAAGGTGCCCGTCCTAGGGCAGAATTTATTGGAGGATGAACACCGGGCGATTTTGCATTCGGTTGTCCCCGACGATGCGCCTACGGCAGCCCATGAGACGGGCGGCCGTAGGCCACTGCTGTTTGCGGCGGGAGAAAGCGAATTTGTCGCGCAAGTGCCGGCAGAGTCGGGGCTGCTTATTGCGGGGCGCAGTACTCATCAATTCGAGCAAGGACTGGAGCAGTATATCGCCGGCGGAGAGAATCTGGCCAGCAGCTCCCTTTACACTTATTTCGGCACGATTGATGTATCATACATAAAAGAGCAGACGGCCGATCTCCATCAGTCGCTGGTGGCCGCCTTGGTCGAGCAGATTGGCGAGTCGCCTATGCAGTATTTTCCTTGGAAGGGCGACTACAAGTTGGCTTTTGATATTATGAGGCTCAATTTCTGGCATGATTCCGAAAGGCGTGCCTTCGGCGTTGCCGACATCAGCGTGCAGTTGATTCTCCTGTCGGAAAGAAGAGTTCTTTTTGAACAGAACCCTCCTTTGGCTGTGTCGGTGCGGAAAGCTACTCCAGGCGGCAAGGAACCCATGGCCCCGCTGTGCCAAGATGCGGCAGCAAGAATCGCGCAACTGCTGAAAGACTACTTGGCGCAGGGGCACGGCGGAACGCCTTGATCAGAGGGTGCCTCTTAACGGATCGCGATTGGATAAATGGATCGTCGAACACCTAGGAATCGCTGGCGGATGGTTTCGTTTTTCGTTCTGTCCGCGGCATTGCACTCGTACAAGAGCCGCCAGCGCGCAGAAGAGATCGTAGAACGGGCCATCGCTGCGATGGGGGGGCGCCGCGCTTTGGCTCCATCAAGGGGGTTCGGGTTAAAACGTCGATCGAGGCTTGGGACCACCGGACGGGTCGGGTGGTCATGCAGGTAAGCCCTTATTTGTATCCCGTCTCCAATCGGCACTACAAAGGATGGGGCGAAGTTACCGACATTCCCTTAGAAAAAAAAGAGGGCAGGCCGTTGCCGCCAATCGGGGTGGCGAGATGCGCAACCCAGCCGAGTCGCTGAGCCGCTATTACCGCCTATTCAATCTGCGGTGGGACTTCCTAACACCCGCAAGCCGTCAATCGCGCCAAATGGGCGAGACGCGCCGCTGGCATTTTCTCGACCGTTTTTTCGGCGCAGGGGTCGTTTTGCGATACATACAGACGGAAAGATTCCGCGATAGATTGACTGATGTCATTCGAGTGGACGATACCTTGTACGGCAACTATTACGATGCGCTCTTTTCGCGCAGCACTGGACTATTGGTAGCCACGCGGGACGGGCTGACTGCTGCCGAACAAAGGGACTATCGCCAGCAGTATCACCGGCGGCCCCCTATTTGGACGACGACATACGAGGACTACGAGGCCGTCCAAGGAATACTGACGCCGCGTCGGATCGAGCGTACGGGGCCGAACTGTCCTAGCTGTCGTGTCGTCGATGCGAGGACGGGACGGAGTGTGAGGGTCATAACCTATACGGAAACGACCTACGACCTAAAGGGTGCAGACGATTCTGTGTCTAATCTTGAGACGCCGGATTAGGGTAGCCCTACTTCGCGGCAGAAGGTCGAAAACGCAACAGAGGAGAAATATCATGTATCGTATAAGCGCGTTTTTGGCCGTCTGTGTCTTGGCCTTGGGCTGCGACCGCTCGCCTATTGTTAAAGCAGGGCCGTCGCCGGTGGGAGTTTGGCAAAGCGAATCCGGCGAGGGGGTATTACTCGTTGAGTTTATAGGGCCGCTGCATATATGGGAATTTTGGGAGAATGGGCGATTTATCGGGGTGAACTTAGGGCTTGAATCATGTAGGGGTACTTCTGGCCTTTGGGAAACAAGCGGCGATGAATTGATCCTTACCATAGGCAAGGGTGAATCCAGCGAAGTAGTTTTCAGGGCTAAGTATATTATAGAAGATTCAAGGATGTGGCTTGAGTTTGCAGACAGCAAGCAAAAGACGGCATGGGAAAGGCGGTTTGAGCCTAATTGGGTGCTGGCAGACAAGCAAGGCTATTGCGGCGCGGGCAACGTGGATTAGATGCTGCCATCAATCGACGCTGGCGCAGGCCACGTCCGTCAGTTTGTCGTAGTAGTGCACATAGGTCACTCCGTCGATTACTATGCGGTCGGTGTAGGGTAGGTCCTCTTCCCAAGTCATCTTCTCACCCCAATTGTGCGGCGGGGCGTCCCTTTTAGCCCAGCGGTTGCCGTTGTAGCGGCGGTCCAGCACTGTGCGTCCGGCGCGGGTGATATAGGCTTCGATCATGACATCGCGCTCGGTGGCCTCCTTCTCGACTTCAAAGACGCGCAGGCAGGTAAAATGCTGCTCGCCGATCTGCACGTCGAACACCCCGGCCCCGGTGATTTGGGCGGCGTCGGCCTGTCTTGCGAACGAGCCGTCCGCTTGGGGCCGCAGACAACCGCGGTCCTCGACCAGCCGCGGCGAACGGTCCCAATCGTCGTGGAATCCTTCGTCGAGAAAAGTCGTCAGTTCCCGCGTGCCGTCGGGGCGCAGCGATTCTACGGCGGTCCACTCCACCGCGTTCTCGACCAGACAGCCCCACACCTTGGTCATGCGATCTTCTTCTTCTGGGGGTGTCTTGTTCTTGTAGGACATCATTCCCTCCCGGTCGAAATACTGGTTCCCCACCTCTACTTCGATGCAGGGACGGCCGTGGATGACCGCGGGACAGCGGGCCTCCAGCGAGACGGTTTCAGACAGCCTCCAGGGCGCGTCGCCTTCTTTGAGAGGTTCGTAGATGGCCCAGCGGACGCGGTCGCCTACTTCTGGCACGATGAACCACCAGGCCATCTCTTTGAAATCAATGGGGAAGGGGGCCTCTTGGCTCGCCGCAATGTGTATTTCGGGCCGGTACTGGGGGAAGGGTCGTTGTTGGCTAGTACTCATGGTCTTGCTCCTCATCTTGGGGGTGACGCCCAACATCGTGCGGATTCGATCGCGTCCGTGCGATAGGCGGCGCTTGACTGTGCCGTCGGGGCAGCGGTGGCGGGCGGCTATTTCGGCAATGCTCAGGCCGTCCAAGTAAAAGGCCTGCAGGGCAGCTCGCTCGTGGTCGGGCACTTCCTCCATGGCCTCGACGATGGCCGCGGCGGCTTCTCGCTGCCGGGCTTGAGCCACGCCAAAGCGATTGACCATAGGTGCCAAAGCCTCGGTCTCGACAAACAGCTCGCGGCGCTGGGTCGAGCGGAAGTAATCGCGGCAGCGGTTGCGGGCCACTTGTAGCAACCAGGCCCGCACGTCGCGGGGAGTGTCCCGGAGTAGGCCGCTCCAGGCGTGTACTAGGGTTTCCTGCAGTACATCCTGCACGTGATCACCGGAGCCGACTCGGTGGTGGATCAACCTCGCTAAGGTGCGCTCGTAGCGCCGAATCAGGCGGACGAAAGCTTGCTCGTTGCCCTGCCGCACCTGCTCGGCCAATAGCTGGTCGCTTGGACTGGTCATACGTCATCTGCCTTTTACCCTACAAGGCGGACGGCAGCGGGCAAAGGTTCACCGACAGCGCCCGCGCCCTGAGAGCGTGGTCTCTTTCTTAGATTTCAGTAAATTTAACCATCGTCAATCTGATAAAATCAGAATCCATCCACACCTTTAGAAAAGAATCTGCTATGAAATTGTTCTACGTCGCCTGCGTTGCGGCCATCGCGTTCGCCGCTTGTGAGGATAAGGCTTCTCTGTCTTCTACTGAGGACGGTGATGGTGCCCCCATTAAAATTGGATTCCTCGTCTCGGGCGATCGCATTACTTACCCGAATGGGGCTAAGATTGCGGTGGACGAAGTCAACGAGCGCGGGGGACTATTGGGCCGATCCGTTGAATTGGTCACCCAGATAAACGTACAGGAAGCGGCGGCGGCTGTACAGGCCGCTGAGACCATGATCCTCACAGACGAAGTCGTCGCCCTCGTTGGCCCCAACCGCTCCTCGCACGCCATTGAGGTGGGGGCCGTAGCCCAGCGTCACGGCGTGCCGATGATTACCACAGCGGCCACCAATCCAGCCGTGACTGCCGCTGGCGACTTTGTCTTCATGGCCGCTTTTACCGACCAGTTTCAAGGGCGCGTCATGGCGCAGTTTGCCAAAGAGACGCTCGGAGTGAATGCAGTTGCTGTTTTGACGCAGCGCGGGGAAGTCTATACCGAGGGAATCGCCGAGTTTTTTATTGCCCATTTTAGCGGCTTTGGGGGGGAGATCGTCGCTGAAGAGTTCTACGAGAGTGGTGCGACGGATTTCACTGAACAATTGACCCCCATCGCGGCGGCGACTCCCGAGGCGGTCTTCCTATCGGGGCTGCCGCCGGAGGTTGCGCTTGTGACTAAACAGGCGCGTGCCCTGCCGCTGCAAAACGCAGCTGGGGAACCGACAATCTTTCTCGGGGCCGATGCTTGGGACAATCCGACGCTGTTAGACAATGAGGAAGCCGCCGTGGATGGCAGCTTTTTCAGCAGCCACTTTTCGCCGGACACGGACGAGCCGAGTGCTCGCGCATTTATCGACACATACCAAGCTCTGTACGGGATTGAGCCCACCGGCGGCGATGCGGTGAGTTACGATGCGGTGCGCTTGCTCTTGGAAGCTGCAGAGCGAGCGGGTAGCCTCGACGCAGATGCGATACGGCAGCAACTGTTGGCTACCGAACAGTACGCTGGGGCGACGCGCATTGCCGGGTACAACGAAAATCGCCATCCGACCAAGAGCGCGGTCATTATGACCATTGAGGATGGCGCGAAGAAGTTCTATCAGCAGGTGGATCCGTAGGCGATATGTGCATATCTGGATCGGGAATGTCCTAACGCGACCTGCGGCAATTTGTCGGTAAAGCACCCTGAATCTGGCCGTGGAATGGGCGATCAGCCCTGACCTTTAAAGTAGATCTCTAGAGCGTTCTTGCCCAAAATCCACGTCTTGTCTTCAGCACTGAAAAAGGGGATCAACTCCTGCATAATGAGCAGTTCGTAAAAATTGGCCCATACCATCCGCCGCGGCCCAAAGCGGTCGTACACCCGCTCCAAAAAGGGCCATACATCGCGAAAGGGCGGTCGTTCCTTGGAAGGATTGTGCAGCGAGGTGCGGATGTACACATTGGGCCAGCGGGCTAGATCGAGCAGCGGCCCAAAGCCCTCGCTATCGGGGGCGTTGATGTCGATCATCGCCAGATGGTCAATGACCACTTTGACTCCGGGGAAGCGCTCGGCCATGGCCGCCACCTGCCCCACTTGGTGCGGCGCTAGGAAGATGTTGAACACCGCGCCCAACTCCTCGGCCCGGTGCCATAGCGGATAACTGACCTCATCATTGAGCCAGACTACGTCGCGGTCGTAGATGGGACTCAATCGTAGCCCTGCCAATCCCTCCTCTCGCACGGCCCGTTCCAAGCGCGCCGGATTCTCCGGGTCGGCCGGATGGTGCAGCCGGTGCCCCACTAAAAGGCCGATGGCGGCAAAGCGGTCGGGATAGCGCTGTACGCAGTGGCTGGCATAGCGGTTGTCGCGGCCGTAGTAGCACACGTGGCTGATGACGACCTTGTCGACTCCATAGGTCCGCATGTGTTCGATGAGGTCTTCGGCCGACTGCTCATAGTCGGGCTTGGCGTTGGGGCAGTTAGACAGACGCGGGTCGGGCTTAAAGCAGGGGTCGTGGAGCACCCAGGCGTGCTCGGCACCGTTGACAATGGGGTAAGAGGCGGCCACGGTTCATAAAGCGGCGGAACTGAGCGTGGGTGTGTGCAATGCACTCATAGAGAATCTCTTGGTTGCGGATTCGCCGGACGGAGTGAGCCTAGAAATATGTGCTAAAAGTACCTCCTACCGCGGCCCCGGGCAAGATAGTGGTGCGCGCAGAGGTTGTTTGCAATATATCGCAGATTGCGATACTATATAGGATGCATGTCATCTCACGCAAAGCCCTCCGAGTGTTTTGGGCACAGCATCCCGACAGCAAGATGCCTCTGAATCGCTGGTTCAAAATCATGCGACAGACTCAGTTTAGCAGCTTCACCGCGTTGCGGCGCACTTTTCTCTCGGCTGACAAAGTCGGGGATTTCGTCGTGTTTAACATCGCCGGCAATAAGTACCGCCTGATTGCCTCTATTCACTTCAATCGGGGAAAAGTATATATCCGTCACGTATTGACACATCAAGCCTACGAACGTGGAGGATGGACGATATGAGCGTCATTACCCCACAGCTTCAGCGATCTTGGATGCAAGTGAGTGCCTTAGTCAACATTCAAAATGAGCGGGATTATGATTTGGCACTAGAGCGTCTCAACGGCCTGATTGATGAAGTGGGCACTGATGAGGGGCATCCGCTGTATTCTCTGCTCGATACGCTGGGGACCGTTGTCCATGCCTGGGAGGAACAACACTATCCTATGCTCAAGCTGGAGGGTGCGGAGGCACTGAGATTTCTCATGGAGGAGCATGATTTGACTCAGTCGGATTTGCCGGAGGTGGGTTCGCAAGGGGTTGTTTCGGAGATCCTGGGTGGGAAGCGGGTGCTGAATGTCCGGCAGATACGTGCTTTGTCTGAACGGTTCGGGGTTTCACCCGCAGTATTCGTCTAGGATAGTCTCCGTCGAATGTCCTCCGTCTGCTGCCACATAGCTATCAAGAAAGCAATAAATTTTAGTTTACCGACCACCTTCCCCCTCGCCGTACCACTGCGCCTGCAAAGCCCATAAGCGGGCGTATTCTCCCCCTTGAGACAGCAATTCGCCGTGCGTCCCGTTTTCGAGTAGGCGGCCCTCTTTTAGTACCAAGATGCGGTCGCACAGACGGGCCGAGCCCAAGCGGTGGGAGACCACGATGGTGGTCCGCTCGCCGGACATGGCGAGAAAGCGCCGGAACACGTCGGCCTCGGCTTGGGGGTCGAGCGACGCGGTTGGCTCGTCGAGCACGATCAGGGCCGCGTTGCGCATGAACCCCCTAGAGATGGCGACGCGCTGCCACTCGCCGCCAGACAGTTCGGTGCCGCCGGCAAATTCCTTGGTAAGAAGGGTGTTGTAGTGCTCCGGCAGTTGCTCGGCGATGGGGGCGGCTCCGCCTTGGTGCGCGGCGCGCTCAACGGCCGCTTGGTCGCCCATGCGCTCGGTGCGTCCCAAGCCGATGTTTTCGCCTAGAGAAAAGGCGAAACGGGTGTAGTCCTGGAACACTGCGGCCGATTGGTCCCACAGGTCGTTCCGATCCACCCGGTTCAGATCGACATCGCCGTAGAGCACCTTCCCTTGTGTGGGATGGAACAATCCCAACAACACTTTGACCAGCGTAGTCTTGCCCGAGCCGTTGGCACCGACGAGGGCCACGCGCTCGCCGGGTTGGATGGTGAACGAGATGTCGTCGATTGCCGGGCGTTCCGCCTGTGGATAGCGGAAGGAGAGACCGTTGGCTGCAATCGGGACCTCGCCGACGCCGTCGATTCGCACGCCCTCCTTTGGTTCTTCCGGTCCCAAGTCGAGGTAAGTGAATAGATCGGCGATGTACAGGAGGTAATTGGTGAGATGACCGGTGCGAAAGAAGACCCGGTCGACGTGCGTCCTGACCTCCTGCAGTGCCACCATCATGGCGGCGAACTGGCCGGGGGAGAGCCCGCCGTTGGCCACGGCCCAAGCCGACCAGCCGATGCCAGCGGCTAGACCGGCCAAGCTAAAAGCCGCTAGCAAGGCGTTGACCGAAGCCTGCGAGCGTTTCTGCTGAAAGAGCCGGTCGGCTACCTGCCAGTAGAGATGCTCCCACCAACCGAGCAAGGTCGATCCAAGGTTGAAGACTCGCACCTCCTTGGCGGCGGCGCGCTCGGTGAGAATGCGCTCCAAGTAGGCCCGCAGACGCTCGCGCTGGGTCTGCTCGCGTTTGAGGAGAAAGGTGGTCTTCCCTTGGAACATCTGCACCAGCGGCGGCGGCACCGAGACCAAGGCGATAGCGATCAGGAGCAGCGGATTCCACAGCCCGACGACTAATGCGACAGAGACGGCCGTCAGCGTTCCGGTGATTATTGTGTTGATCTCGCCGATGAGGTTGAGAAAGAAGCCGGGCGTGGCCGCCTCCTGTGCCCGGCGCAGCACGTCGTGAAAATCGGCGCGCTCGAAGGTCTCGAGCCGCAGGACGCTTGCTTTGCGCTGAAGTTGGGCGAGTAGTCGGTCCTCCATCTCCTGTTTCAGCCGCTCGCGGAGCAGGGTACGGGTCCAGATGCGGATTCCTATATCGGCCAAGGTCAGCACGGCCCACAGCGCGACCCACACCAGCATGTCCGCCACGGGCAGGCGGCCCTCGTACACCTCGAGGCTGTTATCGAAGAGTGCCCGCACGATCCACACTGACGCAGCCGGCGTCAGACCGATGGCGAACTGGAGCACTAATAAGAGGATAGAGTGGCGGGGGTCTGTCTGGATCATCCACCACAGGAAGCGCAGGAGTGTGCGCATGGCGGGCGGGCGGGCCACCGTTGTATCCTGGAGGATTACTGGTACCACGAGGCTTGTTCCTCCCACATGGCAGCGTACACGCCGCCCTTTGCCACTAGGTCGTCGTGGGGGCCTTGCTCGACGATGCGACCGTCCTTGAGGACGAGAATGCGGTCGGCCATGCGGGCCGAGCCAAGCCGGTGGCTGATCAACAGCGCGGTGCGGCCGGCGAGCAGTTCGCCAAACTGCCGGTACACCTCGGCCTCGGCCATGGGGTCCAGAGCCGCAGTCGGCTCGTCGAGGATCAGCAACTCGGGCTGGCGGATGAATGCGCGGGCAATGGCGAAGCGCTGCCACTCGCCCCCGGAAAGTCCCTGCCCGCCATCGAGGACGTGTCCTACGGGAGTGTCGTAGCCTTGGGGCAGACGCGCAGCGATGGCATCAACTCCGGCGCGCCGAGCTGCGTTTTCTACCACCGCTGGATCAGGTGGCAACCACGCCGGCCACAGGTCATTTTCCCGGTTGCAACCGCCGCTGCCGAGGGCACCGATTCCTATTGACTGGGAGGCGGTGAGTTCAAAGTTGAAAAAGTCTTGGAACGCGGCACTGACCGCGCTTGCGAGGCTGGTCCGATCGATCTCACCGTAGCGGATACCGTCCACCGCGATCTCGCCCGCTGTTGGTTGGTACAGGCCCAACAGGAGTTTGGCGAGGGTCGATTTTCCCGCGCCGTTCTCGCCGACGAGGGCCACCCGTTCTCCTGGCTCAAGGTGCAGGTTCACTCCTCGCAGGACGGGACGGGAGTTCCCGGTCTCAGCGGGATAGGCGAACCAGACATCTTCGACGGCAAACCCCTCGCGCAGCGGTTTGGGAAAGGGCCGGGTTGATTCGCGGTCGGCTGGTGGTTGTTGCAGCCAAGCGCCGTCGTCCTCGGGCAGGTCGAGAAACTCGCGCACATAGCTGATTTCGGCGTTTTGGTTTTGCAGTGTCATCGAATGGTAGCCGAGGCTGGAACCGGCTCCCAGCATATCGTCCACTCCTCGGAACAGGGCGACAAAGCGGCCGGGCGTGAGGAGCCGGTCGCCGAGAAAATAGGCCAGTGCAATGGAGACGCCGGCCGAGGCACCGAGGCGCAAGCTGGCGACGGGAAGCTCTCGTCGGACCAGTTGATTTTGTTTTCGCCAGAGTTGCTCTCGCAATGCCCGGCGCATGGCCCGCCACCGCTGGCTCAGCATCTGATGGAGGGCAAAGAGGCGCATCTCTTTCTGTTCGCCCCGGCCGGTGAGAATCCGATCGACGTAACCAACCCGGCGCATTGCCTCTGTCTGGCCGTAGGTGAAGCTCATGAATCGCCGGCTCTGTTCGATGGACATTCGGATTTGTGGTACCAGTACAATTAGAAGAGTTAGCGATATCCACAGAGAGACCGAGGCGAACATGGCTGCGATGGAGATGACTCGGATGCCGGCTTGAAATGTGTGCATGGCCGCGAAGAAGAATCGATCAACCGTGCGCCCCGGATTCTTGGCGCGTTCCAAGCGGTCGTAAAACGCGCTTATCTCAAAGAAAACGAGCGGCAGCCTCGACGCCTTGGCCAGAAAGCGACGGCCGAGCGCGTGTTCGAGGTTCTGTTCGAGCCGCATGTGGAGCGTGTCCCGCACTTTCCACTGCACGTCGCTTGTGAGGAGGAGCACGGCCCCGAATGCTATAAGCCACGGGAGAGTCTGTTCAAAGCCAGCGCTCCCTTCACCCGCGGAGGCGACGACGGTGTCGATGAGGTGCTGGGTAATGTAGATGAGTAGCGCGGGCTGAATGCCCAGGAGTATTTGCACGGCGACGATGCCCAAGGCCGGCCCTCGGCCGTGTGCCCAGATGTGGGCGAGGGTCCAGCGCAGGTTGATCCATAGGGTCGCCGCACTCGCGCGCCGGTTCCAGAATTCGGGATCGCTCCTCGACAAGGTTCCTCCTTAGCTGAAAAGCGACAACTAGCGCGGCAGTACGGTCACTTCTAGTTCGTTGATGACGACAGCCCCTTCGGGGAGGCCGGAGAACAGCAAGCGGACGCCGAGGGCATTGTCGCTGGCTTTGCCCTTCTTTGGGAGGCCGTCAATTTTCCAGCCACGACTCTATCTGGGTCTTAGTCCGTGCCCACGTCGACGCCAACCCATTCACCAGGTCGCGCATCTCTTCCCAGCGCAGCACGTATGCGTAGGCTTGCCGGAAGAAGTGCCGGAAGGCGAGGTATGCCTCTTCTCCGACTTGTCGAGCAATTCCGAGAACTCCGCAAACAGATCCTCGATCTGCAGAATCTCAGAGCGGAGCTGATCGCGCACAATATCATCCAACATGGACAAGCAGCCAGTGTTTCTGTAGGAAATCAACTAGTCGGGATTCTCGGTCCAGATCGACCAAATCCACGGGGTGTTCCAGTTCAGTCAGTAGTTCCCCGAGCAGTGAGAAGAAGCGCTCCGGCTGACAGCCACGGACCGCTAGGTCTATGTCTGACCCCTTTCGAGTGCGCCCTTCGGCTACAGAGCCAAACACGTGAACCTCACTGCAACCTCCTCCTCTGAGAATCTGTACTGCACGCTCAAGGTCGGCTCGGTACTCCTCTGGAAAAATCTGCAATTTTGCGGCTTGTTCAGTCATACTCTCCAGTTCCTCCCGACGCAATTGGAGACCGTTATACCGTGATAATAATCTAATAAGCTCTATCGCACATGACTAGCTAAAAAGCTAGCGCGGCAGCACGGTTACTTCTAGTTCGTCGATGACGACAGCTCCTTCGGGGAGGCCGGAGAACAGCAAGCGGACGCCGAGGGCATTGTCGCCGTCGCGTATGGGTGGCGACGACAGATCGATAATGCAGGTCGTATGCGCGGGAAGCGGCCGTCCTTGATTCGGGTGCCGGCCGTCGCTGTGCCAGATGTGGCGCACTTTGTCGGCGGGGATGGCCGTGCCGTTGATATCGACCTCAATACGGTCGTACGGCCCCAAGCCCGTAGCGCGGAAGAACAGTTTGGCGAAGACAATTTCGTCGAAGTTTTCGTACAGGCGGAAATGATACTGCCCATAAGGTTGCTGCTCCGTCCGCTCAAGGTGGATCTTATCGTCTCTGATAATTCCACCCGCGGTTTTGCCCGGGGATCCAAAGGCGGTAGAGCCACCCCACATGGGATGGAAGAGATAGTGCCGAGCGCCAGCGGCAATTTTGGCCGGATCCCGCAGTTCTCGCAGGTAGCTGAGGGCTAGGGGATACATGGCCTCTGGCCCTGGATCTCGGGTCGCTTTCCAGAAGGCGTCCCAGTGCATCTGGAAGTTGTACATGGAGACCCCGTCGGCACCTTGGCGAGCAAACGAGTGGGCCAAGGCCCGATAGTTTTCGAGCGTCAACGGCGGACCCGTCCGGTCGAGGTTGGCACAGTAGGGGAGGAGGCCGGGGATGAGTTCGCACTTGGTGTCCTTGGTGAGCTGGCTGAATTCTTGGTGTGGGGCGTTGCAATCCGAATACATGGCGTCTTGGGGAGCGACGTAGTCGATGAGCGCTTCTGCTATCCAGGTGGGCACGTCGAGACCGCAGTTGTGGCACTCCTCTAACGTCTCTGGGACGCGGACCCCCAACTGCAGGTCGCGGCCCCGGCTGCTCCCGGCTTGGTCCAGCATTTCCCGCACCCGCTGGATCAGTTCAGTCATAAGCGGTTGGCGCTCGCGCGCCAGGCTTCTATCGCCTTGGGGAGCTGGAAAGTAGAGACCTTCGCGGAAGACCAACTCAAGCCCATCGACGTCGAATTGATCGACGACTTCCGCCATCACTGAAAAGAGATAATCGCGCACCTCGGCAAAGGTGAAATCCATCCTGTTGCCGGGAACGAAGGCCACGCCCTGCGGCATCTCCGCAATTTTCCACTGTGGGTTCTTGTGAAGAAACATCCCCCCTTGGTCGGGTGCGCCGTGGCTGTCGTTCATGCGAAAACCAGCGAGAAAATTCATCCCGTGTTTGCGGGCTTGGTCGAGCATCACCTGCAGCGGCATGATCCCGTCGTCCATCATGGGAATAAAGCGCCGGTGCTGGGGACGGGCGTCGTACTCAAAGCGCGGAGAGCGGAAGTACAAGGTCCAGCCGGCGTTATAGACCTCTTGGATAAAGGTATCGGGCCTGTTGGCGGCGACGTTGTCGATTATGCGCTGCAACTCCTCTGGCTTGGCGGGGTGTGAGGTTATGAGGGGACGCGCCATGCCTGGGTCAAAATCGTAGTTGGCATTGCCCGAGGGGTCGCTGACGTAGATGAGCCTCCATTTATCGTGCGGCATCTTGTCCTCCATATAGAATTTTTGAGATGAGCGTTGGGCAGGGGTAAAAAACAGAAGCGGATCTCAGACACAAGCTATGTGCTTGTTCTAGATCCGCTTCGCTGTTACACTTAAATGGTGGAGCTGATCGGGATCGAACCGACGACCTCAGGCTTGCAAAGCCCGCGCTCTCCCAGCTGAGCTACAGCCCCATATCTTTAGCCCACTCCTCCTTTCAGAGCCACAAACAAAGAAACCGTGATTCCGATGATGACGAGGAAGCCGGTCACCTGAATGCCGATCATCCAACGAAAATCTCGGCGAAGCTTCATAAGGAGTTGACTCAGTTGTTCGGAAATCCCTTCTAATCTGGCGATGCGTTCGGCGTGGGTGATGACGCGCTCGGTAGATTCGGTCATAACGGCGGCGTCCTTTCTGTAAACTCGGTTCCGAGCTTACGTTATGAGGTTAAAAAAATACGTAGCGCGACTAGCTGCGTCAACGAAATAGAGGTGAAACCATGGCAGATCCAGTTGTAGTCAGTGCCCGGCGTACAGCCACGGGCCGCTTTGGCGGTGCGCTGCAAGACGTGACGGCGGCTGAGTTGGGTGGCAAGGTGCTCGCCGCGGCATTGGAGGAGTGCCAAGTGGAAGCGAGCGAAGTAGATGAGGTGTTGATGGGCATGGTGTATCAGGGCGGGGCTGGGGCCAATCCGGCGCGGCAGGCGGCCATCGCCGCCGGACTGCCGTACGAGGTGCCGTCAATGACTGTCAACAAGCTCTGCGGCTCGGGGCTGAAGGCGATTGCGCTGGCCGCCCAGAGCCTGCGGGCCAGCGAGGCCGAGGTAGTGCTGGCGGGGGGCATGGAAAACATGAGCCAGGCACCCTACGTCTTGCACGGGGGGCGATGGGGTCAGAGACTAGGGCACGGCCAAGTTGAGGACATGCTGCTGCTCGATGGGCTGTGGGATTGTTTTTACGACTGCCACATGGGGGTTACGGCCGAAAACTTGGCCGCAGAATACGAGATTACCCGCGCCGAGCAGGACCAATTCGCCGCGCGGAGTCAACAGCGGTGGACCAACGCCCAAGAGCAAGAGGCGTTTGCAGGCCAGATTGTGCCCGTATCCATCGCGCAAAAAGGTGGGGAGACCATCTTTGCAACAGATGAGCATCCGCGCCCTAAGACTACGGTCGAGCAGCTAAGTCAACTTAAACCGGCGTTCAAGAAAGATGGCACCGTGACCGCGGGCAATGCTTCGGGAATCAACGATGGTGCTGCCGCGCTGCTGTTGATGACTGAAGAAGGGGCCAAGGCACGCGGGTTGGTGCCGCTGGCCTATCTCCGGGGCACAGCCAGTGCTGGCGTCGATCCCCGCATTATGGGCATCGGCCCGGCCCCAGCGATCCGCAAACTGTTGGGCCAGACCGGTATCCGGCTCGCAGACGTGGATCGGGTCGAACTCAACGAAGCGTTTGCTGCCCAGAGCCTAGCTGTGGGCCGGGAACTGGATTGGGACTGGGACAAGGTCAATGTCCAAGGCGGGGCCATTGCTCTTGGCCACGCTGTCGGTGCCAGCGGCGCGCGCATCGCTACCACGCTTTTGCACCAGATGCAACAGCACAGCGTCCGGTTGGGTATAGCCGCGCTGTGCATTGGTGGAGGGATGGGCATTGCCGCGCTCTTCGAGCGAATGGAATAAGCGCGGGCTGGGCGCGGCGCGTCTCGTTCGTCCGCCGACTGCACCCGCCTGCCCGCGCGCATTCCCTTCGGTTGAGCTCAGGTCGAAGCCTTGCTCAAGCCACTCGGAGGGCGGTTTCTTCCTGCACGCCTTCCTCCTGCATGTCTTCCTCATCTTTTTCTAGAACTTGCAGATTCCGCACTTGCACTTGGACGCGGAAGCGGGGCTGGTCGTCGTCGCCGCGCCAAGAGTGGCTTTGCAGGCGGCCAGTGATAAAGACCGGCGTGCCCTTGTGCAGGCGCTTGGCCAAGGTCTCAGCGGCTTTCTGCCAGAGGATGATGTCGAAGAAGGAGGTCTCCTCTTGCCATTCTTGATTGCGATCGCGATAGGAGCGGTTGACGGCGATCCGCCCCCGCAAGCGGGCAGCGCCGCTGTCCATGAAGCGGAAGTCGGGGTCTTGCACCAAGCGACCGCTGAGGGCGACTTGGTTGATGTTGGGCATCCTTAAGGTCGGCATGAGGTTCCTCCTGATAGAAGAGCGTGAATGAATGAGTGAGGCGTCCGTTGGCGGACCGCGTGGATATGGTACTAGCAGAAAGTGTGCCAGCGAGCCGACTAAGTACCCAATGGTTTGTTCGGCAATTTGTTATAGAGGCCGTTTGACAGGCCGCAATAAGAGGCCACTGCCCCAAATGGGATACACCAATGAGTAACGGGGGAAACGGGAAAACCCTAGCGCAACACTTTACACCCGCAGCGGTAGCACAACTGGCTTGGAACGCGGTGTGCACGCTCGCGGGAAAAGATCTGGGTGCTGGCGCACGCGTGGTTGATCCAGCGGCGGGCGAGGGGGCATTGTTGGCCGTCGTTGGGCGAGCTTATCAGACCACGGGCATTGAGATCGACGAGGGGCTGGCCGAGCGAGGGTGCAGTCAGGCAGATTGCTTTTACACCGGCGACGGCTTGCTCGGCACCTTTCCCAAGGTAGAGGACGAGTCGTTCGATTGCGTGTTGGCCAACCCGCCTTTTGGCAAATTGGGGCCGATGCTGCCCTTGTTCGGGGCGGATGGACCTTGTCGGCTCGCCCGGCGCTTTAGGCTGCTCGATGGACAAAAGCAGATGCGCGCCTTCCCAGTGGAGTCGCTTTTTGTCGAGCGCGCACTGCAACTGACTCGGCCCGCTGGTTGGATAGCTCTGATATTGCCCGAGGGATTCTTCGCCAATGCCCGACGGCAAGACATGCGCGACTGGCTGTTAGCGCGCGCTGAAGTGCGGGCCGTCGTCGCTTTGCCTGGAGCCTTCAACAAGGTGCAGACGGCCTTGGTAGTCTTGCGCCGCAGCAAGCCGCTGGCTCGGACCAAGGCGCGGCTGATCGCACCAGTCGGGAAGAGGCCGATTGTAGAACAGTACGCACAGCGCACCCAGCTCTTGCTTGGCACTCCGGCCCGCCAAGGTCCAGAGGCCTCGCTCTTGAGCGTAGGGCAGCGCGCGCTGCGTTCCCAGCGTTGGGATCCGCGCTTCTGGCAAGGGCGCGCTGCCGTGCGCCGCTTGGCGGGCCGTTTGCGACTGGTCTCGTTGGGAGAATACATCTGCCATTTGACGTACGGGCCGATTGTCACGGGCGGCCGCCCTCAGCACGTAGAGGCTGGGGTGCCGGTCATCCGGCAGGGCGACATCGCCGAAACCGGGCTCGACGAGCGCGCGCTTTTGTGCGTCGCACCCGCAGGTGTGCACGATCCCCCGCGCAGCCGCGTGCGTCCCGGGGACTTGCTGTTGTCGCGGTCCGGTGCCGGTGCCTTGGGGCGGAACCGCCTCGCGGTGTATTTGGGGAGCAGGCCGGCCAATGTAGGTTGTTTTGTCGATCTGATTCGCTTGGAAGGGCTCAATCCATTTTACGCTTGGTTCTTTTTCAAGACGCGGCTGGGCCGCGAGCAGATCGCCGCCTACGCCAACGGAGTGGGCACGCCGAATATCAGCTTTGGCGAAATTCGCGCGTTGCAGATTGCGGCCTTGCCCTCGGCCTATCAGGACGGGCTCGAAAGGCGCTATCGGGAGCAAGTCTGGCCCCTGCACTGCCGCCGCGAGAGGGCGGAATTTCGCACGGAGGCAGAGCGGCTCTTCCGCGCTATCGTCGGCGATCTAGAAGACTATCTGCAGACGAGCCGGCAATAGGTCGTTCGTTCCTATGTAGCTCTATTATCTGACGTTACGCAGTTTTGACTTTTGTAGCCTTGCGCATCGGTTACATCGGTGGCATATTGCCCACTAGGCGGACTCATTCTGTTCAGATTTTGTCGTGAAACTTGAATATGGCTCTATGAGTGCGCCGATTCAAATAAACTTAAGATACGAGACCGTTTTCTAACTCAATCGCTTCTACAAGGAGCTTTTCTAATGCAGTCATTTATGGTCAGTCTTCTCGGCTTGGTGTTGAGTGTCAGCGTTGGTGCTGAGCCGCTGCTTAAGGGTCGGGTCTGGCGGGCGTCGGGGCCGGCGGCGGCTGGGGTCCAGGTGCGGCTGTTCGACCTAACTGACCTGCGCCGCTCCGTGGGCACGACCACGGACGAGGCCGGGTATTTTGCCCTGCCGCTGGCAACCGTGGGCGGGCCGGCCCTGCCGCAGGATTTTGCATTGGGGCAGAATTATCCCAATCCGTTCAATCCTTCCACCATCATTCCCTACCAGATACCAACCACTACCCACGTGCGGTTAGAGGTGTTGAACCTGCTCGGGCAGCGGCTGGCGACGTTGGTGGATGGGGAACGGCCGGCGGGGGCGCATACGGCGCACTGGGACGCTACGGATGCGGCGGGTCGGCCGGTGGGCGCGGGCGTGTACATCTATCGGCTCA
>JAPPEF010000202.1 GCA_028875335.1 Gemmatimonadota bacterium | reverse complement strand
ACATCGACGAAGGTCCGATAGGTAGCCCCGCGCTCGGTCTTGAGCGAGACGATCAGATTCTCGTTTTCCTGCAGACGCCCTTCGATTCGCGCCTTGAGCTCGGCAAACGGCACGGGCGTTAGCTGTTCATTCTCAAAAAAGGCGAGCTGGTCGCGGGCATTGATCCACACGTTGAGAATATTCTTTTCTCGTACTTCCTTGGTCTCGCCCACCGGCGGCAAGTGCAACGAGAGACCCTTGTCTTGATTCATGGTGGTCGTGACGAGGAAGAACACGATCAACAAAAAGGCGATATCCGCCATCGAAGCCGTGGGGATTTCCGGGGCAACCCGGCTCTGGCGCCTCCCGATCACGTCTAGGCTCCTTGGTGCTCGCGCGCGCCCAACAAGTCGATAAAGTTGGCCGTCTGCTCGGTCATATCGGCGATGATCTTATCGATGCGATTGGCGCAGAAATTGTAGCAAAACTGGATCAGGATGCCTACAATCAAACCCGAGGCCGTGGTGATTAGAGCCTCGGAAATACCACCCGCAACCATGGAAGGCTCGACGTCGCCGGCTTCCTTAATCGCCTGAAAGGCGTTGATCATACCGCTGACCGTACCCAAAAATCCGATCATCGGTGCCAAGTTGGCCACGGTCGAAAGCCAGACCATGCCGCGCTCGAGAAAGGCCATCTCCACTGCGCCGGAATTGTCAATGGCTTTCTCGACGTGGTCAATGCCGCGGTCCAGACGCAGGAGCCCTGCGTGGATAACGGAAGCAACCGGACCGCGCGTATTCGAGCAAAGCTCGGCCGCTGCGTCGGGGCCACCGCTTTCGAGTGCCTCTTCGAGATTCGCAAAGAAATTCGCCGCGTCAATCGACGAGCGCGACAGATTGAACAGACGCTCAATAGCTACGGCAACGCCAATAATGAGCAGAATGAGCAGAGGCCACATGGCCCATCCGCCGTCTTGAAAAAGCTCTACCATTTTTTCCCCTCGCGATTTAATGTTAGTCCCAGTCTAACGAACAGACCGGAGCAATGCTTAGTTTTGCTCTTCTTGCGCCTCTTCGCCACCGAAGAACTGCCGCTTGAGCTTTTCCTCCTCGGTCTCGGGCGGCCGGAGCTGCCAGATGCGTTGCTGGGCCACCTTCTCCCAAGCCGGATCGGCTTTGGCTTTCTCAAAGGCGGCGATGGCTCCTTCCTCGTCGCCTTCCCTCACCAGATTGTCGCCCTTGAGTAGCAGCAAGTGTGCATCCTCGGGATTTACCTTTAGCCCCCTCCGCAGCCACTCTTTTGCCGAGGCGAACTCGCCGCGGCCTTGGTGCCACTCCACTAGCTCCGCTATGCTTTTCAAATCCTTGGGGTCGGCCTCTACCATGCCCTTGAGACCCTTGAAGCGCCAAGTGTCGTCGCCCTCTTCAGAAGCGATTGATGCGATTCGGTTGTAGTAGGAATAAGCGTTCTGCGAATCCACCTTCGCCAATTCCAATAGCGTATCGTAAGCCCCTTCGACATCGCCGACCTCTAGCTTCAGCTCGACGATGCTCTCCAATTGGTCGGCACCACCCGTCCCGCCCTCAACTTGTAGTTTACGCCACTCAAGAGCCTGATCCACCTGCCCTAGTTCCTGGTGTAACACTGCAAGTATTTCAATGAGTTCAGCGTCTTCGACTCCCGTCGTGTCTTCGCGCTCAGCCTCAACTAACTGCTCATAGTGGGCAATAGCTCGCTCATTGCGGCCTTCGCGGCGATAGAGGTCGGCCAGCTTGTGACGGTCAGCAGCGTTCGGCTTTTTGAGTAGCACTCGCTCCAAGCTCAGAGCAGCCGAATCGGCCTCGCCGATAGCTTGGTAGATCGTGTAGAGGAGCCGATTGGAATTCAGATGCAGCGAGTCGATGCTCACCACCCGGCGCAGTGCGATGCGAGCGTTGTCCAAATCTTTCTTTTCTTTAAAGTAGAGTTGCCCCAAGAAGTAGGCGGCCGTCAACTCTTGGGGACTATATTGCAAAACAGTCGTGTAATAGCCTATGGCTCTGTCGTACTCTTTGTTTAGGCGGGCCGTTTTGGCGTAGTATTTGTACTTGCGGATTGAATCGGCTATTGCAACTTCATTCTCATTGGCTCTGGCGTCAGCACCCAAAACTAAAGCGCAGATCACTAACCATAGTGCACACATCAGATTACATTTCACGGTGAACAATCCTCAATATGGCTACAGTCTCCGAGCCGCGACAATTTGCGGGTTCGTTGTCATTGCTTAATGCAACGTGAGTTCGGGTTAAGCAGCCTCTAATTGGAGCGATTGCTCGATTTTTAGGG
>JAPPEF010000272.1 GCA_028875335.1 Gemmatimonadota bacterium | reverse complement strand
CTCTATCCCAAGTGGAAGAGCATGTACGAGCGAGAAACGCCTACTGCGCTGACCGGTTTGGAAGCCAACGAACTGACCGAGAGTTTTTTCTTTTTGGGCCAGTATGCGCTCCTGCCGCAGACGCTCTTGGATTTCGGCGTTGAATTCAGCCTTTTTGAGAACCTAATCGAGAGTCCAGCCGAGGCGTCGCCGAGCTATGTCGATGACTTCCGCAGCCTCGTGTTTTCGGCCCTGCTGACCAATGTGTCGTCCTATCAGGGATACGAGCTGACCATGAACGCAGGCTTCCTGCTAGAGCGCCAATTCTTCGCGGAGCAAACCCAGAAGCAATCGATCGTCTTCGTCCGTATCTTCGCCGCCACCGGCGGGGTATAGTCCTTGCAACCCCCAGCGGCCGGAGTCTTCACGCCCAAGGCGCTGCTGCTCGGCTGCCTGTTCGCGTTTTTCGTGACTGCGGGCGACTCGTATGGGGTTTTCTATCTTCGCGGCTCGTACATGACGCTCGGGACCAGCACGGTCGGTGCCCTGTTCTTGCTGTTCTTTCTCGCTGGCTTAATCAACCCGCTGCTCAAGTTGGTCCATCCACGGGCTGGGCTGAACCGCGGCGAACTCCTGCTCATCTACATAATGATGGTCATGGCCTCGCCCTTGCCGGTGTTTTTTGCCGGTCGGTTCATCGGCACGATCCTCACCCCCTTTTACTATGCCACGCCGGAAAACGACTGGCACACGCTCATCCAGCCCCACATAGCGGACTGGTTGCAGCCGCGCGACCTCGCGGTCATGTGGCCTTTTTACGAGGGCTTGGAGCAAGGCCAGTCCATCCCGTGGGCTGGCTGGCTGCCGATGTTCTTGCGCTGGGCACCTTTGGTCTGGGCCTTGTTCTTGGCGATGATTGCCGTGATGGCGATTCTGCGCAAGCAGTGGAACGACTACGAGCGGCTGACCTATCCGCTGGTCCAGGTGCCGATGGCTCTCACCGAGCAGGACGCCGGGGGGGAACGCATCGCCCCATTCTTCAAAAACCCGGTGATGTGGATTGGCTTTGCCGTGCCGGCCATTTGGGGCACCCTGCACGGGCTACACAACTACTTCCCAGAGACCGTGCCCATTGCCACCAATGTAGATCCCATCCACTTCATCCTGCCCATCTTCGACAACCTATCCGAATTACAATTCAAATTTCGCTTCAACATTTTGGGCTTTTTCTACTTTCTCAAGACCGAAATCGCCTTCAGTCTGTGGTTTTTCAACCTCTTCGCCAACGCTCTGCGCACCACATTTGCCGTCTTAGGCGTCACTAGTTCGGAGATGCTGGGAGGTGGGCACTCGATTATCGATCCGATTCTCGTCCACCAGTCGATGGGCGGCATGTTGGTCCTGTTTCTATTTGGCCTGTTCGCGGCCCGCAGGCACCTGTGGGCGGTCTGCCGCAAGGCCCTGTGGGGCGACCCAACGGTGGATGATTCCGGCGAAATTCTCTCCTACCGGACGGCTGTGCTCGTCTTGCTGGGCAGCAGCGCAGTGATGGTCGCGTGGCTCGCGCTGGCGGGCCTGCCCGTCTGGGTCGTCCTAGCCTTTTTATTTACCACTCTTGCGCTTTTTGTAGGGTTTACTCGCCTAATCGCCGAAGGGGGACTTTCGGACGGTTCGGTCCCGGTCGGCCCGGCGGCCATCGTCGTCTCTGCCGTTGGCTCGTCGGCCATCGGCGCCCAGGGCATGGTCGTGCTGGCGACGACCTTTTTCTGGACGAATGGGCGCAGTTTCGCCATGACGTCAGCCGCTAACAGCCTCAAGTTGGGCGAGGGCTTTGGCGGTTCCAAACGTCCGCTGTTCTGGACGATGCTCTTGGCCATGGCTGTCGGGCTGGTCTCGTCGATGTGGGTGGTTATGGAGCTGGGCTATTCGTACGGGGCGCTCAACCTGAAAATTCCCGGGGGGAAGCACGGGTTCTACGACTATGCTGCTGGCTTGATTCGCACGCCGAGTGAGCCGCATCTGTGGGGTTGGATCAACACCGGGATTGGGGCAGGTGTGATGCTGCTCTTGATGCTGGCGCGCTGGTACTACGTCTGGTGGCCTCTCCACCCCCTCGGCTACCCCATCGGTCCGACCGGGATTATGGATCACCTTTGGTTCGATATGTTCTTGGCGTGGCTGATCAAGGTGTCGGTGCTGCGCTACGGCGGCGTGGCGCTCTACCGCAGGACGCGCCCCTTTTTCATGGGCATGATTGCCGGGCACATCGTGCCGGGAGGCCTTTTTCTGTTCGTCGATCACTTTACCGGCATGGTCGGCAATGTGATTTT
>JAPPEF010000163.1 GCA_028875335.1 Gemmatimonadota bacterium | reverse complement strand
GACGATGGGTCTCCTTCTTTTTCGCCGGATGGTCGCCACATCGCCTTTGTGTCCGAGCGCGACGGCAATCGGGAGATCTACGTGATAGATTCTGATGGCAGCAATCCGACGCGCCTGACTGACCATTCGGCTGACGACTTTTCTCCCTCCTTTTCGCCGGATGGCCGCCACATCGCCTTTGTGTCCGAGCGCGACGGCAACCGGGAGATCTACGTGATAGATTCTGATGGCAGCAATCCGACGCGCCTGACTGACCATTCGGCTGACGATGGGTCTCCTTCTTTTTCGCCGGATGGTCGCCACATCGCCTTTGTGTCCGAGCGCGACGGCAACCTCGAGATCTACGTGATGGATTCTGATGGTAGCAATCCGACGCGCCTGACTGACCATTCGGCCGACGACTTTTCTCCCTCCTTTTCGCCGGATGGTCGCCACATCGCCTTTGTGTCCGAGCGCGACGGCAACGAAGAGATTTACGTGATGAGTTCCGATGGTAGTAATCCACGCCGCCTGACCCACCACTCGGCATGGGACAGCTCCCCTTCGTTTTCACCCGATGGCCGCCACATCGTTTTTGCTTCTGGGCGCGGGCGCGACGGCAAAATTTACGCGATGGAGCTTCGAGAGGAAGGCGGCGAGATTGCTTCTACCGATGGCTTGGAGGTCGCCGATTATACAACGTGGCATTTGCCGGAGGGGGTCCTTGCCCGCTTGGGCAAAGGAACGGTTGAGGCGGTGGCGTTCTCGCCCGATGGGCAGGTGCTAGCGGTGGCTGGTGGCATTGGTATTTGGCTGTACGACGTAGAAACCTACCGTGAACTGGCGCTTCTCACCGAGTCTATGGCTCGGGTTTCTTCCGTGTCGTTTTCTCCGGATGGCTCCATGCTGGCGTCCGGCGACTGGGACAACGACGTGATCCTTTGGGACGTGGCAAGTCGCACTCAACTAACTACCCTAGAAGGACATACGGGTAGGGTTTCTTCCGTATCGTTTTCTCCGGATGGCTCCATGCTGGCGTCTGGGTCATGGGACGGCACGGTGATCCTTTGGGACGTGGCAAGTCGCAGTCAATTAACTACCCTAGAAGGACGTACGGCTCGGGTTTCTTCTGTATCGTTTTCCCCAGATGGCTCCATGCTGGCGTCCGGAGGGAGCCCCGACGTCGTTCTTTGGGATGTATGGAGTAATAGTCAGCTAGCCACTCTGCAAGGGCATACGTCTGGAGTCGAATCCGTATCGTTTTCCCCAGACGGTTCCATGCTGGCGTCCGGGGCAGGGGACGGTACGGTGATCCTTTGGGATGTATGGAGCGACAGTCAGTTAGCTACTTTGGAAGGGGATAGCTGGAGGGTTTCTTCCGTATCGTTTTCCCCGGACGGCTCCGTGCTGGCGTCCGGGGGAGGCTCCGACATCGTTCTTTGGGACGTATCGAGTCGCAGTCAACTGGCTACCCTGAACGGAGACAGTCCGGTGTCTTTTTCCCCGGATGGTTCCATGCTGGTGTCCGGGTCATGGGATAGCACGGTGATCCTTTGGGACGTAGCAAGTCGCATCCAACTGGCCACTCTGCAAGGGCATAAGTCTGGGGTCGAATCCGTATTGTTTTCTCCGGACGGCTCTTTGTTGGCAGCCGGAGGGAGGGGTAACGTCGTTCTTTGGGACGTATCGAGTCGCAGTCAACTGGCCACTCTGGGAGCGGGCAGTCTGGTATCGTTTTCTCCAGATGGCTCTTTATTGGCAGCCGGAGGAGGGAGGAGCGTCGTTCTTTGGGATGTATCGAGTCACAGGCAACAGGGCTTCCTGCGAGGAGACGGTCCGGCGTCTTTTTCCCCAGACGGTCCGGTGTCGTTTTCCCCGGATGGTTCCATGCTGGTGTCTGGGGGACGGGACAACGATGTGATTCTTTGGGACGTATCGAGTCGCAGTCAACTGGCCATCCTGCAAGAGTCTAAGGATAGAGTCTGGTCCGTGTCGTTTTCTCCGGCCGACTCCATAGTGGCGTTCGGGAAACTGGACGGCAAGGTAATCCTTTGGGACGTGTCGAGTGGTAGTCCATTGGCCACTCTGCAAGGGCATAAGTCTGTGGTCGAATTCGTATTGTTTTCTGCGGACGGCACGCTGCTGGCGTCCGGGGGGCGGGACGGGACGGTGATCCTTTGGGATGTATCGAGTGGTAGTCAGCTAGCCACCCTGCAAGGGCATACGGAGAGGGTCGAATTCGCGTCCTTTTCCCCGGACGGCACGCTGCTGGCGTCCGGGGGATGGGACGACACGGTAATCTTTTGGGATGTATCGAGTGGTAGGCAGTTGGCCACCCTGCCTTATACGGGGTGGGTCAGATCCATGTCCTTTTCCCCGGACGGCACGCTGCTGGCATCCGGGGGCTTGGACGGCACGGTCCTGCTCTGGCAACTTGCTTCTATAGTTCCAAGTCAGTAGGAAAGCGGCAGTGGGGTGGAGTGTCTACTGCTTCTACACGGGGTAGAGGCGGTCGCGGTATTGCGCTAGGCGGCCGGCGAACATGGAGTCGAGCGCGGCGGCCGAATGTGCCAGCCCCGTGCCAATGCCGCGCTGGGCCACGTAGATGAGGAGGCGCACTAGCCCGTTGGCATCGTCGAGGTGGATGTACTCCGGGGCCAATTGCGCGCCCGGACCCGAGTTGTGATAGTTGCCGAGGGGTAGCGCCACCGCGCCCGTGCGGTAATCGGCCTGCATAAGCGGGGTAGCTTCGCAAGCACCGCTGTCCATCAGCTTGCGTTGATAGCGGAAAGAGGGCTGTTGGGAGGCCAATTCGTCAGCCAGTGCAGCCAGCCCGCCGCTGATGTCTGGGTCGAACACCCAGAGCCGGTCGCCCACCCGCAAGATCGGCCCCGCGCCCAGCACCGCCCCAGCCGCCACGCTAGAGCACTCGATGTTGATGTAGAGGGCGCGGTGCGGCAAGAATCCAGCATCTAACGCGGCAAGCATGCCGACAAACCCCACCTCTTCAGCGCGTGTGAGCAAGACGCCGAGGCGGACCGAGGCTTGGTGGCGTACCAAGGAATCCAAGACGCACAAAGCCACGGCCGCACCAGCCAAATCGTCAATCGCCCGTCCGCTCAATCGCCGCCCTTGCACCCTAAAGGCCGGCAAATCCCACATCGCAAAGGTGCCCGGCCCTTGGGGGATGTCGCGTGCTGCGGCCACTTCGAGCAGGGGATAGCGCGTCCCTTCTTCTATCGTACGGACGATGGTGCCGGGAATTCCGCGCTGAGTAGCCGAGCGATTTAGATCGAATATGCGCACGCCCGTCGCTAGGGCCTGCTCCAGTTCGACGCCGCCGAGGATTTCAAATAGTGCGCGGCTTGGCCCCTGCGAGCTTCTCCACACTAAGCCGGGGTGGTCGAGGTGGGCGGTCAAGACGATAAATTCGTCCTCCTCCTCTTGGGCTCCGCCGTCGTAGAGCAGCAAACTGTTGCCACAGCGGTCGTGGAGCACTTGGATTAGAGGCCGCTTGGCCGCAAATGAGCACGCGATGCCGAGGGCAAAATGCTCGTGGAAAGGGGCTGTGGGGGTGCGGATGAGCGGCTTGGCAAGCTGGAGAAAGTCGAATTCCATGACGCGAAAGAAAAAACCCCAAAAGACCGATGCGGTCAAATCGCATTGTCCCAACCGATTAAGCTACTTATTATAACAAACCTATCGGGATACAGCAGGGGGATCCAACTTGCTAAGACGCTTACCTACTCACTACCTGCACCACCTCGCTGGGCGCGACCAAGCTCTCCTTGCGCCGCCCGGTACCCAGCAGCTAACCATGCGTGCGTTTTGGGTGGGATCGTTCCTCAGCTTTTTTCTAGCCGTCGGCGCTCCGTACGGCAACATGATCATACGCGGCTCCTACATGGCCTTGGACTTCAGTACTCCGGGGGCCATTTTTTTGTTTCTAGTACTCATCGGGCTGCTCAATGTGCTGTTCAAGGTCGCCGCTAACCCGTTGGGCGCGGTAGTGTGGGCCTTGATTTCGTGCGCTCTCTACGGCTTCTACTATGGTTGGGTGGCTCCCCTCGATCCCTATGCTCCGGGTTTTTTCTTTGCCACCTTCATCCTCGCCTCATCTCTGCTCAATATGGTATTGGTCTCTTTCGGGCGAAGTTTGGTCCTCAACCGGGCCGAGTTGATTCTCGTGTACGTCATGCTGTTGATCGTCTCGGCTCTTTGCACTATGGGCCTGAGCGAACAAATTCTGCCGATGATCACGGCGGTGTTTTACTTTGCTTCACCGGAAAACAAGTGGAGAGAAGAGCTCTTTCCCCATTTTTCCGCACGAGAAGTCCTCGTCAACGATGGGACTGACAGCAAGACCTTTTACGAAGGGTTGGCACCTGGGGAGGAGATTCCCTACGCATCGTGGGTCGAGCCTTTGTGCTGGTGGGCGGTCTTTCTCTTGGCGCTATACGTGACCATGGTGTCGGTCGCGGTTATCGTCCGTCGGCAGTGGATGGAGCGCGAGCGGCTACCCTATCCGATCACGCAGGTGGGGCTGGCGATGGTGCGCGGCGAGGAGCACGGGCTTAAGATCAATACCTTTTTTCGCCAGCCGGCCATGTGGATTGGTTTTAGTCTGCCGATTTTTTTTGGCAGCTTGAAGGCTCTGCACCGCTACGACCCGGCTTTTCCGGTCTTTCCACTGAGTTCGTCGATATCCTTAGTGGGCAAGCAAACTTTGGAACTGACCGTCAGCTTTGCCATGGTCGGCTTTTCGTATTTCATCAATGCCAATATCGCTGCCGGCATTTGGTTTTTTCACCTCTTGGCCAAGTTTGAAAAGGAGATCTTTGCGCTTGCTGGCGTAACGTCCGAGCAGAAGGTCGTCTTCGGCGTGTCCGATGTTTCCCTGATGGCCTACCAAGGGGTCGGTGCTTTGCTGGCCATGGTTTTGATTGGTTTGTGGGTGGGGAGGGAACACTTTTTCAATGTGTGCAAAAAAGCCCTCGGCTTGGCACCAGAAGTGGAGGATGGGGATGAGATCATGTCCTATCGCTGGTCTTTTTTCGGCGCTGTGGGTGGAGTCTTGGTCATGTCGTGCTGGCTGTGGATCATGGGGACGCCGCTGTGGGTGGCGTTTGTTTTTATCGTCTTGGCCCTGTTTATCTTTCTTGGGTTGACGCGGATTGTCGCCGAAGCCGGCTTGGCGGCCGTGCGCGCTCCAATGACGGCACCCGACTTGGTGATTCTAGGATTGGGGACCGACTTGGTGACCCGGACCGGGGTATGGAATCTGTCGTTGGCCTATATGTGGGGCGCGGATGTGCGGGTGTTCGTCATGGCGACCTGCACCAATGCCCTCAAGCTAATCGAGGAGATGGAGCCGCGGCTGCGGCGGCTGGTGTTTTGGGCTATTATTCTCGCACTCTTCATCGGTGCCCTCGGTGCGTTTTGGATGATTTTCCACATGGCCTATAAGCACGGCGGCGTGAACCTCAATGGTTGGTTTTTCAAAGGTGCGCCCGAAACCGCGTATAACACCGCGTTTCGCAACATGGAGCCGGCGGGCGTACACTGGCCGGGAATGGGATTCTTGGCCAGTGGTGGGCTGGTGATGGGGGCGATGATGTGGGCGCGGCAGCGCCTGCCTTGGTGGCCCGTACATCCCATCGGCTTTCCGATTGGGGCTAACGGCATGCTCAACTTCGTGTGGTTTAGCGTGTTCTTGGCTTGGTTTATCAAGAAGATGATCATGCGCTTCGGTGGAGTAGCCTTGTATCGCCGCAGTCAGATGTTTTTTTTAGGGCTGATCTGCGGGCAGGTCTCGTGTAATGGAATTTGGTTGGTCATAGATTACTTCACAGGAAAAGTGGGGAACTCCATTTTTTGGGCATGAGGCACTCGGCTTACTACATCATCTGCGCCCTCGTGCTGACTGCAAACAGCGGTTGGGCGCGCGAGGACGGCGTGCGCGAAACCGTCGCTTATCTGTCGTCGCTCGGCTCTAGAGTGAGCGGCTATCCTGGGGCGGCCAAGGCTGCGGATTACGTCGAGCAGCGTTTGCGCGAGATCGGGTTTGCAGAGGTCGCGCGCGAACCTTTCGAGGTCACCGTGCCCATCGACCAAGGGGGCGAGTTGCTCCTCCCAGAGAGTGGGGAGCGCTATGGCCTCTACGGCTTGTGGCCCAACTTAGTCCGCACCCCGACTCTGCCCGAGTACAAGGGCGAGATGATATACGGCGGGGACGGCGAGTGGGATGAGTACGCCGGCCGAGAACTCGACGGCCGGATAGTGCTGATGGAGTTCAATAGCTGGAGCCGCTGGTTGCAGGCCGCTTCGCTGGGCGCGCGCGCCATTGTCTTCATCGAGCCGGAGGAGACCACGCGCAATCAAGCTACGGCCAAGTACTCCACTGCGCCGCTGGACATCCCGCGCTTTTGGATTGAAAGAGCCGCCGGATTACAGCTCAAAGAGCGGTTGCTCCAGCAGCCGACTTTCGCAGTGCTCAAGGGGCGGATGGACTGGCAACGCGAGACGGCTTGGAATATCTGGGGTCGGCTCCCCGGCACCGATCCGGCGCTGGCTGACGAGACCATTGTCATCGAAAGCTATTACGACGGCATGTCGGTGGTGCCAGCCTTGGCTCCGGCAGCCGAAGCGACCAGCGGCATCGCCGCGTTGCTGGCGTTGGCCGAGCATCTGGTGCGTCACCCTCCGAGACGCCCGGTCGTGCTGGTGGCCACGGGCGCGCATTTCCAAGCGCAGCAGGGGATTGTCCACTTCCTCGATCGCCACGCCCGCCTCCATCCCTACTACGCCGAGCGGATGGAAGAGCCACTCAAGCCCAAGCTCTTTATCTGCATTGATCTGACGAGTCAGTCCGACGGACTAGGGATTTGGAACAATACTTTTAGCTACGATCTCAAGCGGTTCTTCGTGCCTTTTGGACGGCGTTTTACAGCCTATGCCGAGGAGGAGTCTGCTCGGTTGGGCTTGGAGCAGGAACGGCCGCTGGCCAATGGGATCAGCCCGATTCGCGGCATGGATTGGTCGACTTTTGTGCCGGGCGGGGTCTCGGTCAGTGGGGAGCAGGCGCTGACCGCGGGGATCATTTCTCTGTCGTTTGTGACCGTCAACGACGCCCGCTATCTCGTCGATACTCCGTTCGATACACCAGAGCGGATGAATATCGAAAATCTGTCCCGCCAGAGCCGCCTGCTCAACGCCATGCTGGCGCGGGCAGTAAACGACGAGGCCCTATTTGCCGACCTCGAAGATTTTGGTCCCGTGCTCAAGGACAAATTGCGCTCCCTACGGGTCAAGATTCGCTCGTTTCCACGCAAAAGCCAAGTGCCGGACCGTCCGATCGCCAACGCCATTGTAGTAGTTAATCCTTGGTTCAAATCGCACAAGGGACTTCGCATGGCGCGGTACCACCTCACAGATGACCAAGGTGTCGCCAATATCGACGGCTTGTGGACCGGGGCCTATCCAGTGGCGGCCTACCAAGTTAATCCAGCGACCGGACAGATCGTCTATGCGCCCGATCTGTCCAAAAGGGGCCAGCAGTTCAGTGGCGCGGTCGTGAATGGTTGGATGATCGACAGCAAAATTCGCTGGAATGTTAACGAAAAGACCATTGTCGTCTTTCCCTGTATCTCGCGGCCCTTCTACAGCATGATTGATCCGCGCTATCTCCGGTCGTTCAAGGGGATCACTGTCATCGATGCCAACGGGGTGGAACCTCGGCAGTTCGGGCTGGCGCGGGGGTTGGGCGATGGAGAAGCCGTCGGTGTGGTCTTTGGACCGCAGGACGCTGCCGAGGACGACGGAATCAAGATGATCATCGACAACCGCATGCTCTTGCTCAACAGCGAGGGATACGAAGACGAAGATCAGGCACGGGGACGAGGCTACGCGCTCAGAGAGGAATCGCTGATCCGCACCGGGATGCTGGCCGTCGAGGACATGTGGCAGCTCAATGAGGCGCGGCTGCGCACCTTGCGCGAACACGCCATTGAAAACCAGCGCTTGGCCCGGTTGCACCAGCGCAGTAAGGGACTAATCGAAGAGGCGCGACAGGCCGAAGAGGTCAGGGATTGGGAGCGCTATGTCGAGCACGTCCGGGCCGCACTGGGGGTGACGGCCCGTGCGTACCCGGAAGTTCTACAGACACTCAACGACGTCATCAGTGGGATGGTGTTTTTCCTCGCATTGGTCATCCCGACGGCCTTTCTGGGAGAGCGGTTGCTGTTTGCATCATCCGATATTCGCCGGCAGCTAGCGGGGTTTGCGGGGTTGTTGCTTTTGATCTGGACCGCCATCTCCCAGGTTCATCCAGCCTTTGCCATCGCCCATCCACTGGTGATCTTGTTGGCCTTTGCGATCATGGCGATGGCGGCCTTTGTCCTAGCGATGCTTAGCGCCCGCTTCAATCGCTATATGAAGGCGTATCAGGCGAGGGAAGCCCACGTCCACGAGACCGATATCAGTCGCGCCAGCGCTAGCTATGCGGCCTTTATGCTCGGCATTTCCAATATGCGCCGACGCAAGCTACGCACCGGGCTGACCTTGCTGACCTTGGTCCTGCTTACCTTTACGGTGCTCTCCTTCACCTCGTTCAATACTCAGATCCGCTACATGGCCTTTGCGATGGACCACGAGGGCACCTACGAAGGGATGCTGATCCGCGACCGCAATTGGAATGTGCTAAACCACCCGACGCTCGATTACGCCCGTTCCCACTTTGCCACCGAAGGAGTGGTTGTGCCGCGGAACTGGTATGTCGCCTTTGACGACGAGCAGAAAAAGTACATCGAGGTCTTCGGCGATACTTCGGTGGTGCGGGCGACCGGGATGCTGGGGCTGATGCCGGAGGAAGTGCACGTCACTGGTATAGACCAAGCGCTGGTGGGCGGGAGCTTCTTCACGCACGAGGACGAGTCGTCCTGCCTGATGGCCGAGGGCATGGCCGAAGCGCTAAGTATAGGGCCCGCGGATCTGGGCACGACGACGGTCCGGGTATTCGGCCGGGACTTGGTGGTGCAGGGCGTGTTCGATCCCGATCTCTTTGAGGCGGTGCGCGATCTCGACGACGAGTCGCTGACGCCGGCGGATTTCCAGATGTCGAGTGCCCAAGCGTTGGGGCCGGCAACTCAGAACAAGATGAGCATCGCCCTAGATGAATCCGCACACGATATTCGTCCGTTCATCCACCTAGAATCCGACAACGTGCTGGTCTTGCCCTATGGGACGTTGCGGGAGGCAGGGGGCATGTTGCGCTCGGTAGCGGTGCGGATGGAGGATGGGGAGCAAGCACAGGAGTTGATTGAGGATTTTCTCCTGCGTTTGGCCATTACGCTCTTTGCCGGCCTGCAGGATCCAGATGAATCCGCCATTAAGGTATTTTCCTATACTTCGATTGGGTTGACCGATGTCGAGGGCTTGGGGGCCTTGGTGATACCGATGTTCATCGCTGCGCTGATTGTACTCAATGCGATGATGGGGGCCGTCTATGAGCGCTTCCGCGAGATCAGCATTTATTCATCGGTGGGATTGGCTCCGCTGCATATCGCCCTGCTCTTCGTGGCCGAAGCATGTGTCTATGCAATTATTGGCGTTACTTTGGGCTATATTCTCGGCCAGAGTTTGGGCAAAGTACTCATTGTGCTGGACCTGCTGCAGGGAATAAGCCTCAATTACTCGTCGATGGCGGCGATTGTCTCGGCGCTGCTGGTGATGGCCGTAGTTTTGCTTTCGACAGTATATCCGGCTAGGGTAGCAGCCCGCACGGCTGTGCCCGATACGGTGCGGCGTTGGACCCCGCCGGATCCTAGCGGGGACCGCTGGGAAATGGAGTTTCCCTTTATGGTCAGCGAGGGGGAAGTGCGGGGTCTGTGCGGATTTTTGGCCGGTTACTTCAGCGCCTATAGCGAAGAGTCCATCGGCGACTTCTACGCCGAGAAGGTCCAGTTGGTCGAGGAAGCCGGCGAGCGCGGGCCGGAGTACGCGGTGCAACTCCTGCTCTGGCTGGCGCCGTTCGACATGGGGGTGAGCCAGTTTATGCAGCTCGAATTTTTGCCTACCTCGGTCAAATCCGTATATACAGTGGAGATCTACATTCAGCGGATCAGCGGTCAGGACACCTTCTGGCAGCGGGTCAACCACCGATTTATCAATGGGTTGCGGAAAGAGTTTCTGCTCTGGCACACCCTCGCTACAGAGTCCAAGGCCCACCATCGCGGGGTCGCCGAGAAGATGTTGGCCGCGGCCGCAGAAACTGAGCACAGCGCATGAACGACGACAAAGACGAGAAAAAGAAAAGGCGTCGAGCAGAAAAAAGGGAGCGCCAGTGGGCGGAAGTCGAAGAGTACCGCGCCTTACTCGAAGCGCCCGAGCCCAACCGCTTTGATGAAGGTTTTACGATCCGCACCGTTATCGGCGTGCTCTTTATCTCCCTGATTATGACCCCGGGCGAGATGTTCCTCGGGCTGTACACAGGTGGCGGCGTTGGCGCGGCAGCACAATGGGTGACGGTGATCCTCTTTTTAGAAGTCGCCAAGCGCTCGTTTACCTCGCTCAAGCGCCAAGAGATCTACCTGCTGGTGTACGTGGCCTCCGCTTTGATCGCCCGTGAGGAAGGCGCGTTTCTCGACCTGCTCTGGCGTCAGTACTTCGTGCGCTCGGCCGAAGCCGAGCTATTTGGGATCTCGCGCATTTTGCCGTGGTGGTGGGCACCACCGCCCGATTCGGAGGCCATTGCCGAGCGGACCTTTATCCACCGCGACTGGCTGGTCCCGATTCTGCTGTTGGTGCTCGGGACGATCATGGGCCGCATCGCTTGGTTTACTTCTGGCTACATGCTCTTCCGGCTCACTTCCGACCGCGAGCAATTGCCCTTTCCCACCGCGCCGATGTCGGCGTTGAGCGCCATGGCGCTGGCCGAGGATTCGGGCGCTGAGCGGGAGACGTGGAAGTGGCCGGTGTTCAGCATTGGCGCGGCCATTGGTGCGTCATTTGGAGTCATCTATGTAGGGGTGCCGGTGGTCACCCAGCTCTGGGGATCCAAAGTGGAGATTCTGCCGATTCCCTTCTGGGACCTGACGCCCTATTTCGGCAATATCTTACCTGCCACGCCGCTGGGGATCGCCGTACACTTGGGGCCGATATTCTCTGGGTTGCTCATGCCCTTCTGGTCGGTGGTTGGCTCCTTTTCTGGGGTGATGCTGCACACGGCCGTCAGCCCCTTTCTCTACAAACTGGGCTATCTGCCGCGCTGGGAAGTCGGCATGGACACCATCCAAACTTCCATCGCCACTGGGATCGACTTTTGGCGCGCCTTTTCCATTGGCATCACCATTGCCGTCACCATCGTCAGCTTCTACCAACTCTTTAGCTCCAGTCGCGAGAAGCGGGCCGAACTGCGCGAGAAGCTGCAACTGGAGAAGGCCGACCAGCCGACGATGTGTCAGCACTCGGACTGCCATCGCCCGTCCGAGGTGAGGGGATACTGCTTAAAGCACCTCGGCCGCGGCGATTTCAATCTGTGGGTCTGCGCGTCGCTGTTTTGCGTAGCGGCGATCTACCCGATCGTCTTGGCCAAGGTCTTGTTTCCCACCTTGGTCAGCACCGGCCTGTTGGTGCTTTTCGTGCTCATCGCCTTTGTCTATGCGCCGATCATGTCCTTTGTCAGCGCCCGGCTCGACGGCTTAGTCGGCCGGGAGATTTCGATCCCCTATGTCGAGGAGGCCATTCGCTTTATGACTGGCTTTCGCGGAGTCGAAATTTGGTTCGTGCCCTTTCCCACCCGCAACTTCGGCGGGCACGCCGAGGGGTTTAGGGTCGTCGAGTTAGTTGGGATGAAGTTTACCAGCCTGCTCAAGGCCGAGCTCTTTATGTTACCCATCGTCTTGGTGGTGAGTATGATGTACTGGACCTTCCTCTGGCGCTTGGCTCCCATCCCCTCGGAGAGCTACCCGTACGCCCAGCTCATGTGGCCGCTACGGGCTTTTGACCAAGCACTCTATTTTTCTAGCACGATGTACAGCAAAATGTGGCGCGCCGGAGAGGAGTTGGAAGGGGATATTGTGCCCGTCGGCCACGCTGTGTGGAGCCCAAGCAATTTGCAGGACGGCCGTTGGTGGTACTGGCGGGTGAGTACCACGCGAGATTTAGAGGTGCCGGATCCGGTAAAGCGCACCTATGGCCCTTGGTCTCAGACCGGGTACTTCTACACCAATTTCAGCGGCGAGGATGCGCCGCCACCTCCAGAGGCCGCCGAGCAGATCGCTGCCGAGCCATCGGATGGTCCCCAGTTACTTTGGCCTCCCAACGGCGTGGCCATGGCCACGCCGAACCCCAACTTCCGGGCGGCAGTCGAACTGGCCCCTGGCGACTCGGTTGATTTCTATTTTGAAGTGGATCTCCTGCCCAGCTTTGACGGCGGGTTTTTGCAGCGCTCTTCGGACAAGCCCTTGCTCTTTGAGGTCCTGTGGCACGACATGCGCTTTACGGGAGACCGCAAAGACGACGACGGCGACCTCAACATCGCGACTATCGTCGCTGACGCGGAACCGGAGGGGCTGGGGGGGCAGCTAGGGCTGACGGAAGGCGACCGTCTCCGCGCGGTAAACGGCGTCGAACTCCGCATACCCCAATGGGATACCGAGCGGATCGACCGGTATTTTACTCAGGGTGCAGACTCGGTGTTTGCTGCTTGGGAGCGGGATGAGAAGACCATGCGTCGAGCCGTGGTGCGCCGGCCAGGGGAATCACTGGGACTTGAGTTTGCGGCGGACACGTCGTTTGTCGAGAGCTGGACCGAATACGACGCGGTGCGCGTCGCCACCGTAGCTGAGGAGGGATTGGGTCCCCGTTTGGGACTGCAAGCCGGGGACCATCTTATGACGATTAACGGCGAGGGTATCGACCAGGATACATGGCGCAGCGAAGAGGTGGTGGCCGCCTTTACTGCGGTCGTGGAGGAGACCGCGACAGCCGTGCTGGTCGAGTGGGAGCGGGACGGGGACAAACATCAGGGTAGGGTGATCACCGCGCCGCCCGCCCAGTCGGGGCTGACCTATCGGGCAGGGGTCGTCGAGGGCCTCGACGAAGAACTGCTCAACAACCGCGACGACGACGGCGACGGTCTGGTCGACGAGGACACGCACCATCCCCTCGACGGCAAGAAGTGGCCCATCATCCTCGGCGGCGCGGGATTTGGCCTGACGGCGTATTTCACGCTGGCCTTTATGGGAATGCCGATTTTTCTGATCTGGGGATACGTCCAGAGCGTCAACGGCATTCCGCATTTTCTCATTCCGCAAATCATCGGTGCCTTGATCGCCCGACGCTACTTTTGGCCGCGGTACGGCAAGCAGGAATGGCGGCGCTATGCCATGGTGCTGAGTGTGGGCTTCGGGGTTGGCATGTCGCTGATCGGCATGTTTAGTGCCGCTTTGGCGATGATCAAAAAGGCCGTTTCTTCCCTCGCCTATTGAGGGGTGGACAAGGTCCATTAACCCTTGTATCTTCGCCATTTATGGACTTACTCGGGCGCATATTCCGCGTCGTGAGGGCGCACACTACGGCCAGCGAGCCGCGCGATGCCTATGAGCATTGGCAGCCTCCGCCGCCGCCCGCACCGGCCGAAGACCCGGTTCTCGCTGGGTATTACGCCAATCTGGAACTCCCCTATGGGGCGAATCTGGAGGAGGTGAAGGCGTCGTGGAAGCGGTTGATGAAGCAGTACCACCCCGACCGCCACGCACAGGACCCAGCCAAGCGCGAGGTAGCCAACGCGTTGTGCGCCCAGTTGACGCATGCCTATAAAGAGCTGGAAAAGTCTCTGACGACCCATTAAACTAGCATTGGAGGAAGCTTATGGCTGATTTTGCCACAGTAAAGGAGTACGTCCTCGAGTTGGGCCTTGCTATTGCCGAGGAGATTCCCGCCGAGGAAATCATCATTGTCAACGACGAGGAGCGAGGAGTACAAAACCTAGTTATTGATTGCGAGGATACGGTGTTGGTGATCGAGCAGCTTATCCTCCAGGTCGCTGCTGGGGCTGCCGACACCTATAAGCGGATTTTGCAGATGAACCGCGACTTGGTCTTTGGTGCCTTCGTCCTCAACGAGGAAGGTGATTCGCTGCTCTATCGCAATACGCTGGCGCTGGAAAATTTGGACTTAAACGAACTGGAAAGCACAATCAATTCCCTCAGCCTCGGCTTGGCCGAGCACGGGGAGGAATTACTGGGGTTTGCCGCCAAATAGGAGGATAGGATATGGCAGGTATATTTCAACGCTTATTTAAAACCGGGCAGGCCGAGGCTCACGCCATGGTGGATAAGCTCGAAGATCCGATCAAGATGAGCGAGCAAGCGATCCGCGACTTAAAAAAGGACTTGCAGGAAAGTCTCAAGGCTCTGGCCGAGGTCAAGGCGATTTCCATCAGGCTCAGCCGCGAGTCCGAAGATCACCGGCGGCGCGCCGAAGACTACGAGCGCAAGGCCATGCTGCTGTTGCAAAAGGCCGAATCTGGCCAGATGGAGGAAGCCGAAGCCGACCGCTTGGCCCGCGAATCGCTAACCCGAGTCGAAGAGTCTCAGAGCAGGCACGCCGAATCCTCCCAACAGGCTCAAGCCCAACAGGCGATGGCCGACAAGCTACAGAGCAATGTCAACGATCTAAAGTCGAAGATCGCCTCGTACGAAAACGATTTGGTTACTCTCAAGGCGCGCACCAAAACCGCCAACGCCACCCGCAAAATCAACCAGCACTTGGCCAACATCGACTCCAAGGGCACCACGGCCCTGCTCGAACGGATGAAGGAAAAGACCGAAGAGCAGGAAGCCCTCGCCGAAGCCTATGGCGATATGGGCGATGCGGCGACGAGCGTTGACGACGAGATCGACAAAGCCCTCGCCGACAGCAAGGGAGCCAAGGTCGACGATTCCCTGGCCCAACTCAAGGCCAGAATGAAGACGGCGAAATAAGGGGCTGCCGCTCGCGCTCATGGGATGAAGGCCCTTAGCCGCAGGCAATTTTTCGGCGCGCTCGCCGCCGCTGGTAGCTGGGCCGCTTGGTGCGGTTGCTCGTCTGACCAGCAGCGGCGGCCGATTCCCGGGCGGATCGTCAACGAGGGACCACCGCGTGGGCACCTGCTGCGCGATGTGCATTCCTGGGCAGACTTTGCCGCGGCTGAGCCCGCGTGCGATGTCGCCATTGTCGGTGGTGGGATCTCTGGCTTGGCTGCGGCGTGGAAGTTGCGTCGGTCGGGGGTGGAGCGGATTCTCCTCTTCGACCTCGACGACCAGCTAGGGGGCACCAGCCGCAGCGGCCATTGGGGCGATCAGGTATTTCCCTGGGGCGCTCACTACATCAATATCCCTCCTGCCGAAGCCGACTGCATCCACGAAATACTGCAAGATTTAGGCGTCATCGACGGCTACGACGCGGCGGATAGGCCGCTGGTCGCCGCTGGGTCAATGCTGCGCTGGCCGCATGAACGGCTGTTCTATCGAGGTCGCTGGACCGATGGATTAGATCCGTTTATCGACGCATCGAGCCGGGAGCGCGAAGCGTTATTGCGCTTTGAAGACGAGATGCTGAGCTGGGCCTTGCATCGCGGCCGGGATGGTCGCCGGGCCTTTGCCATGCCTTTGCGCTATAGCACGGCCGATTCACGGGTGCGGCGTTTGGACCAGATCAGTATGGCCCAGTACCTCCGTGAAGAAGGCTGGCACGACGACCGGCTTCGCTGGCTGGTCGATTATGCCTGCCGCGACGACTATGGCAGCACGGCAGCCCAAGTCTCGGCGTGGGCCGGGATTCACTACTATGCCTGTAGGTTCTATGACTACCGAGTACACGAAGCGTACCCGGCCCACACACTGACGTGGCCCGAGGGCAATGGGCACCTAGTTGCAGAACTCGCTAATAGATTGGGGAAGAACGAAATAAAGCGACAATCTCTAGTGGCTCGTCTGGCCGAAGAACGGTCGCAGGTGCGGTTGGGATACATCGACTTGGCGACCGGGGAAAAACGGCAACTGACCGCTCGGGCCGTGGTGTACGCTGGCAAGCTCCACACGGCTCCTTATGCGATCGTGGGCTTGCCAGATGCACAAGCCCAGGCTATGGCCGCTATTGAGTACAGCCCATGGTTGGTGGCGGCGATTTTTCTCAAAGAACCGCTCGCTGCCCAGCAGACTACTTGGGACAATGTTTTGTACGACAGCCCGTCACTGGGCTATGTGGTCGCCGATCATCAGCAGGGCGGGGGTGGTCGCGTGTTGATGTACTATTGGCCCTTTGTCGATCAACTCGCAGACGCTCGGCGCGCCTTGCTCGCGCAGGACCATTCATTCTGGACCGAACAGATCATGGCCGATTTGCGCCGAATTCACCCGGAGCTAGACGACCTCGTCGAGCGCATCGACCTGTATCGCTGGGGGCACGGGATGATGCGGCCTAGTCCTGGGTCGCTGTGGGGGCCGACGGCTGGTTGGCGGCAGCAGCCAATGGAGCGAATATTTTTTGCTTCGTGCGATGCGACGGGGCTGCCCCTGTGCGAAGAAGCCATATTTTCCGGTATTCTGGCGGCGGAGCGGGCCATGGACTGTCTCGGCGTGACGCATTCCTCCTCGCTGGGAGGGATTGAGGATGCCTAGGCTGGGTGCGCTGTTTTTGCTGGTGGCCATTTTCTCGGCCGCGGTCTGCGCCATCGTCTATCAGCTACTCATCGGCAGTGTGTCGTCCTACTTCCTCGGTAATAGCGTCGAGCAGTTTTCCCTGACGATCGGCTTTTTTCTCGCTGCGATGGGGCTTGGCTCTTGGCTTTCGCGCTTTGTCGCCGACCACTTGCTATTGACGCGGCTGGCCCAGCTAGAGATTTGGCTGGGACTTTTGGGTGGGATTTCAGTTGGCGTGCTTTACGTGCTCTATGGATACACCGATCACTTTAGGGCCGGTATGTTGGCGTTGAGCACGGCGATTGGCGCGTTGATCGGTTTGGAAGTGCCGCTGATTACCCGGCTTTTGCGCGGTCACGGTACGTTACGCGCTGCGTTATCTAATGTTTTGTCCCTCGATTATCTGGGGGCCTTGTTGGCCTCGTTGCTCTTTCCGTATATCCTGTTGCCTTTCCTCGGCAGCCTACATACGGCGCTAGTCGCTGGTTTGATCAACGCCGGCCTTGGCCTCGGTGTGGTGCTTGCGTTTAAGGAGGTGTTGCTAGAGCAGCGCGCTTTTCGTTCGCTAGGAGTGCAAGCGCTTGTGGTTATTGCGGCGCTAGGGGCGTTGGCTTGGCAGGGGGAGGGGTTGCGGGCGCGGTGGGAAAGTGACCTGTACGAAGACCGTATCGTCCACAGCGAGCAATCGGCCTATCAGCAAATCGTCCTGACCCGGCGCGACGAACATCTGCGGCTCTATCTCAACGGGCACTTGCAATTCGCTTCCATTGATGAGCACCGCTACCACGAAGCCCTAGTCCATCCGGCTATGGCGCTGGCACCCTCCCGCGAGAGGGTGCTCATCATTGGGGGAGGGGACGGGCTGACAGCGCGGGAAGTGCTCAAATACGAGGAGGTCCAGCACGTCGACTTGGTCGATCTCGATCCGGCAGTGACCCGATTGGCCCAGCGCAACATCTACCTGACCCGGCTGAATGACAATGCCTTGAATCGCCGCCAAGTGCGCGTGATCAACGAAGATGGTTTTGTCTTTTTGCAGCGCGAGCACATGTCGTATGGAGCGATACTAATCGATTTGCCGGACCCTCGCGAGGAGAGCTTGGCCAAGCTCTATTCGGTCGAGGCCTATAGGCTGTGCCGCAAGTTGCTCAGCCCGCAAGGCGTCTTGGCGACTCAGGCTTCTAGTCCGTATCACGTACGCGAGGCGTACTGGAGCATTGCCGCCGCTTTGGAGGAAGCGGGCTTTGCCGTCCACTCTTATCACTTGTACGTGCCCTCTTTTGGCGAGTGGGGGTTCCACTTGGCAGGACCCGCCGGACTAGATCCGCAGGCAGTCGCCTTTGTGGTTCCCACGCGCTATATCGACCGCCAAGTCTGGAGTGCCCTCGCGGTGTTTGACGGTGACATGACCCGCTTGCCCGTGCAGGCCAACCGACTTGATAGGCCGGTGCTAGCGCGTTATTATCGACAAGGTAAGAGTACTCAGTTTTGAAAGGACATGCCAGATGGGTTTAAGGAAATGGTTCGGTGGTCGCCAAGACGAGGACGAATCGACCTATCAGGAGTATTCGCTCAGCACCATGAAGGTAGGCTTTCTCGTCGATTACGACCTCAAAACTTGGCAGGTTACAGGCCGTGGAAGCTATGACTACGACGGCTATACTACCGAAGAATGGGAATTGCAGGCCGATGGTCAGGTGCGCTTCCTCGAGCGCGCCGTAGAAGACGGTAAAGCCTATTGGACTTTAACGCGGGCGATTGGCATCGACGAAATCGAAGGCGATATTGCCGCGGCGATCATCGCCGACGGCGACCCGCCTGAAACTATACGGTTTGAGGGTGATGAATACGCGGGGAGCACGAGCGATGCGGGCCTGTACCGCAAAGACGGCACCGATGCGGAGCGCGAGTTTGTCAACTGGTCGTTTGAAGGAGAAGAGGGCAAAGTGCTTTTTATCAGCCAGTGGGGCGAGCGCGACTTTGCCGCGTACGCAGGCTTGGAGGTAGAAGAATACCAATTCACCGACATTTTGCCGGTGGAGGAGGGCACTTGAAATGGCTTGGCGCGTAGCGGCCTTGGCGTTGTGGGGCCTGATTGCCTGCGGGTCAAAAGACCCGGTGCGGGAGCTAATACGCGACTTAGATCGCTATCCCGAGTACTCGCTGATCGTCGATGATACTCGTATCGAAGGCTCGTTTTTTCCCGACTACGCCCTTCGCTTCCAAGTGTTGACGGCTGCGGGACAGCGCGTCGCCGGGCGCGATACCATCGTGTACGAGGAGCGCCGTACCGATTGGATGGAAGTTCGCGAAGAAACCTTCTACCGCTACGAAAAGTACGTCGGCATGGTCGTGGCCTCCAAGTCGCTGGACGGCCGCCGCACTGGCACCAATCAAGCGCACCCGCCCGGCTACCAATACGTCGGCAATCCTCAGTACGGGTTTTGGGGAGGCGGTGGATTTTGGCAATTTTACGGCCAGTACGCGCTAATGCGCGACTTAATGGGAGGATGGGGCGTTGGCCGAGGCGATTGGGAAGACTATCGCCGCAACCGGGAACGGGGCCGCCCGTACTACGGGCCGGTGAAAGACGGCCGGCCCACCTTTGGATCGCGCGGTTCGCAAACCCAAAAGACGCGACCGCAATTCTACCAGCGCCAGCAAAGCCGCCGCCAGGCCTTTAGTGGCCAAGTCAAAAACCGCATGGGCCGCACCACCTCCGGGTGGGGACGCGGTTCCTCGCGCTTTGGAAAATAGGGGGAACCAGTGGATACTTTAATGACGATGGCTCAGACCCTAGTCTATCTCTTAGAGGCTTTCGTCCTGCTCTTTGTTGCCAAGCAGGCCTATGCCCGGGTTTTTCGCCGGGTCAATCTCAAGGACGAACTCTACGGCCACAACAACCATGCGATGGCCGTTGCGGTGGGCGGTTATTTCTTTGGGATTTGCCTAGCGCTGGGGGGGGCATTGAGCGGCCCTTCGCTCGGCTGGCAAGCCGACCTGATTGGCATCGCCCAGTACGGCCTCCTCGCGATTGTCTTGATGCTCGTCGCCGGTGTGCTCTGCGAGCGAGTACTTCTACCTCACTTCAATAACCGCAAGGAGATCGTCGAGGATCAGAATATGGGGACGGCCTTTGTCGAGGCGGGGATGCACATTGCCAATGGCTTGATTGTTCTGGCTATCGTGCAGGGCGAGGGGCCCCTGTGGAGCGGGGTGGTCTTTTGGCTCTTGGCCCAAGTGGTGCTGGTGGTGGCCGGGCTGCTCTACGAGTGGATTACCCCGCATTCGGTTCACAGCGAACTAGAGCGCGATAATGCCGCGGTTGGCTTGGCGTTTGGCGGCGTGCTGGTGGGCATGGGCAATATCGTCAGCATCGCCGTGGCCGGCGACTACGCAGGGTGGCTTATCGGCCTCCAAACCTTTGGCATGGATGCGGTCTTTGGTTTTGTCGCGCTTTACCTAATCCACAAATTGACCGATGTGCTCCTAGCTCCCAAAGTGCGCTTGGGTGCCGAACAGATCGAGGAGCAGCCGAATGTGGGGGCCGGGCTGATAGAGGCCTTCGGCTACGTGGGCGGATCGACGCTAATCGTCTGGATCTTCTGAATTATTCTGCCGACTCCGATGCCACTGCCACAGCAGAGTTGGACCACCGACGAAGACATAGGTCAGAGTTGCTAAAGCATGGGTCAACGTAGCGCAGGCCAAAGCAGTGGCAAGGGGCACCGTATAGAGGCGGTGCATGGCATCGCCGAAGAGGAGGTGATACGAACCGATCGCCCCAGGTGTCGGAACGATCACTCCTATAGACGATATGGCCATGATCACCAGTGCGGCTGCTGCGTCGAGGCCGTATGTTTGGTCTAGCCCCATACCAATAAAAGCCGCGTAGACAATGAACACGTAGGCCCCGTTGAGCAGAATCGAGCTAACTAGGATTTCAAAGTACGCCGTCGGCTGTTGCCGCAGGGCGGAGAGCCCGCCGATGAAGGTCTCGATGATTTCGAGGGCCCGCTCGCCGCGTCCCCAAGCGATCCGCGTGAGCAGCGGACGCATTCCAGCCAAAATTTTTTCCCGATAAACCGATACCAAAACCAAGGCGCTCAGCGCGATCAAGCAGCCGGCTAGGGCCAACAGACCGATGGTGTCCCGATCTGCATTGACCGGCATCCAAAGCACGGGCAGGGCAATATCTACATAGACGATGAGCCAGAACAAGACGATGAGCCAGAACAGATCTAGAATGCGCTCCACCACGATCGTGGCCATTAGGGCGCTGATGCTCGCCCCGGTGGTCCACTTGAGGCTGACGCACCGCAAGACCTCGCCTGAGCGCGGCACGACCACATTGGCTGCATAGCATATAGCTAGGGCAAGCGACGCGTTGAGATTGTTCACCTGCGGCGCAAAAGGACGCATCAGGACCATCCAGCGCCAAGCCCGCAGTACCAAGGTCCCCAGCGTTGCGATGCACATGACAGCGGCCCAAACCGGCGAAATACCGGTCATGGCATCCCAGAGTTCCCCGCGGTTTATTCCCTCAAAGGCCCAATAGATAAAAAGCCCCATCAAGCCTAGGCTTAGCCCATACTGGAGGATTTGTTTCAGTATCTTGTGCATCGCACTGGCAAACGCAAAACAGGGGATCTGACGATCCCCTGGTGCATGGCGGAAGGAATAGGCTGGGTAGGTTTGTGCAAGCCTATATGGATTGAATTTTGCCCATTTTCTCTAATAGGTCGATAACCTGCACGGCGGCCTCCGCAGGGGTTGCTGTGTCAGTTTCGATGACCAGTTCGGGACTTTCAGGCTCCTCATAGGGGTCTGAAACACCAGTAAAGTTGGGTATTTCACCGGCTTGTGCCTTTTTGTAGAGGCCTTTGGGATCGCGCTCGGCGCATACTTCGACCGGGGCGTTGACGAAAATTTCGACGAAATCACCCTCTGCCATCAGGGCCCGCACTCCATCGCGGTCGGCTCGATAGGGGCTGACAAAACTAGCGAGGGTTAGGAAGCCCCCATCGACAAAGAGCTTTCCTACCTCGCCAATCCGCCGGATATTTTCCGCCCGGTCGTCAGCAGAAAAGCCCAAATTTTTATTGAGCCCAAAGCGGATGTTGTCCCCGTCGAGCACATAGGCCAAATGGCCGCGGGCGGCCAAGGCGTGTTCAACCGTATAGGCAATCGTGCTTTTGCCCGAACTCGGCAAGCCCGTCAGCCAGAGCAACACCCCTTGTTGGTGCAACAGGCGTTCGCGTTGCTCGCGGCTGACATGGCCTTCGTGCCGGACGATATTGGTCGCTTTAATAGCGGTCAAAGTTCACCTCGTGAGTTTAGAGATAGATTCCATGGAAAACTCATAATAACGACTATGCGGCCTTAATTCGTCAAGGAATTGGCAGCGGTGAGAGTGGGACTATTTTTATTGACTACTAATTTTATATATTTATACTAAATAGCAATGCATAGTACAAGCGCATCTCACTAAGTGGAGGAGGCAAGCGTATGAAAATTGCAATTAGCATAACCTGCGCGGCCCTGTTGGCAACTGCCAGCGAGGGTGTTGTCAACATTCAGAATGTGGGTTCGGGTGCGCGAGCTCAGGGGT
>JAPPEF010000294.1 GCA_028875335.1 Gemmatimonadota bacterium | reverse complement strand
GCGATCAGGCCGCGCTCCACCAGCGACAAGTCCCACTCTGGCCCCCAAGCGCCGACGCTGTGCTTTTCCATCCACACCGTCATCCCACTCATGGCCACCCCTAGAGCAAAAAAGGGCACGAGGGCTACTGCCGTGCGCCGCATAGGCGTTTGGCCCTTCCACCACAGCACCAGCAACAGGGCGGCCGGCAGGGAGCAGGTGACGGTCTTGCTGAGCAGGGCCGCGACAAAAAGGAACAAAGCGGCCCAGTACAAACGAGGGCTGCGCGCTTCTTCGTAGCGCAGATAGGCCCATGCCGCACTCAGATAGAATGCGCCGGACAACGCGTTCTTGCGCTCGGTAATCCACGCCACCGACTCGACGTGCACTGGGTGCAAGGCAAACAGGGCGGCAGCAGCCCACGCGCCGGGCACTTTTAGGCGGATTAAGAGCCGCCAGACCAAAACGGCACTTAGGGCGTGCAGGATTACATTGACCACGTGGTAGCCGGTCGGGTCCAAGCCCCAAAGACGGTATTCGAGCCAATAGGTTGTATGGACCAGCGGGTAGTATTGGCGCGTAGCTCCCGGCTGGAACCATATCTGCCCAAGCCCTTCTAGGGAGCGCAGGGTGAGGTTGTCCTGCACGTAGTCGTCGTCGTCCCAGATAAAACCGCCGTTCATCGCTGGGATATAGGCCCCGGCGGTCAGCCCCACCAGTAGGAGGGCCGGCACGAGCCAAGTGCGGCGTTCTGGTTGGGAGGAAGCTGCGGATGGGCACATGGGAAGATTGGGCGTTGGGCGTATTGCGGCAGGCGGACCTTGTGCATTACAATATAGATATGAATTTGCGCACCTGCTTGAAAATAGATTCCGGCCTGCTGCTGGCCGTCCTCTTAGGGCTGCTGGCTTGTGGAGATCGCCGCACGGCTCCCACAGGAACTGAGGAGACTGGCGCAGTCGTGCTGCTGACCGCTAAGGTGGATGCTAAAGTGGCCGCTCGGCTCGCCCAAGTCGAAGTAGTGGTCACCGGGGCCGATATGCCAGCCATGCGCCAGCCATTGGCCGTGGATGGGGTTCGGATCGTCGGGACCGTCTCCGAGATTCCGGCGGGTGCCGCTAGACTATTTACGGTGACTGGCTATGATACGACCGGAGCCTTGGTGGCCAGCGGATCGGCCAAGCTGGACCTATCCCCAGGGCAGTCTGTTCCCCTCGGTCTTACTCTCGCTATTGAGCCATCGCCTTCCCGCTCACAGCCCCCGATTACCGTAGAGTTGGCCCCGGGCGTGCTGCTGGATATGGTGTGGGTCGAGCCGGGCGTTTTCACCATGGGTTCGCCGCTGGACGAGCCGGGCCGCAACGACGACGAAGGTCCTCAACTCGAGGTTCGCCTGACCCAAGGATTCTACTTAAGTCAGTGCGAAATCACCCAGCGCCAGTGGACGGCTGTGACCGGGGAGCGGCCGTGGAGCCGCCACGCCGGTGAGGTGGAAGAGGGCCCCGACCGCCCGGCTGTGTACATCTCTTGGGAAGATGCGCAAGAATTCATAGCTAGCCTCAATGCCACAGCCGGTGGCCAAGTGTACCGGCTGCCTACCGAAGCCGAGTGGGAGTACGCGGGGCGGGCGGGCACGAAGACGCCGTGGTCTTTTGGAGATGTCGAAAAGGACTTGGGCCTTCACGCTTGGTGGACGGACAATATTGCCCTCACTGGGCGGATGGCCGCGCAGCCAGTGGGGTTAAAAGTGCCTAACCCTTGGGGGCTGTACGATATGCACGGCAATGTGTGGGAGTGGGTAGGCGACTGGCTGGGTGCGTACCCGGAGGGGCCGCAGACCGATCCCCAAGGGCCGCCCGAGGGCACGGCGCGGGTATTTCGCGGCGGCAGCTTTAAAGACGCGGCTTCGCTTTCCCGCTCGGCTCAGCGCTGTTGGAACGCGCCTGATCAGCGTTTTAGCCACATTGGGGTTCGGCTAGTGCGGGACTCGGACTCATGAGCGAAGCCACGCTGGCCCAACTTACCGCTGAAATTCGCCGCTTCGTGGAAGAGCGCGACTGGGCGCAATTCCACACCCCCAAGGACTTGGCCATTGGTCTTTCTACCGAAGCGGCCGAAGTCTTGGAGCACTTCCGCTTCCGCTCCGACCAAGAAATCGCCACTCGCTTAGAAGACGAATCCTTCCGCCGAGCTATCGGCCACGAGTTGGCCGACGCGCTGTACTTTGTCCTGCTTATGTGCGACCGCTTTGGCTTGGACGCTGCGCAAATGCTGGAGGAGAAATTGGCCATTTCGGCTCAGCGCTATCCAGTGGAAAAGGCCCGAGGCAAAAA
>JAPPEF010000120.1 GCA_028875335.1 Gemmatimonadota bacterium | reverse complement strand
GTGGGGTGTGGACGGACGCGCACGGACAGACGGATATTGCGGGTCTATACGCGGCCGGTGAGGTGGCGATGAGCGGGTTTCAAGGGGCTAATCGGCTGGCGAGTAATTCGCTGTTGGAAGGGTTGGTCTTTGCGCGGCGCGCTGTCGAGCACGCCAGTACAGTTGCGCCCGTGGCTGTGGGGCTGTTCGAGATGGAGCATAGGGGCGATGCCGTTGCGCCCGATGCGCTGGAGGAGCGGCGGGAGTTGCTGCGGCGCTTGATGTGGGACGAAGTGGGGATCGTGCGCAGCGACCGGGGCTTGGCGCAGGCTCAGGAGGAAACGGAGCGGATGGCGCGGGAAATTGAAGCGTTGTACAGCGAGCACCGGCTCGACGCTGAGCTAGTCCAGCTACGCAGCTTGGCGACTGTGGCTCAGCTTATTGCCCGCTCGGCGCGGCAGCGCTTGGAAAGCCGCGGCGTCCACTACAACTGCGACCATCCCGCGCGCGACGATGCCCGCTGGCAGCGACCGACGCTGCTGGTGAAGGATCGGGCAGCGGCGTCAAAAATACACTAGCGCCGCTACCTCCGTTTGGAAGGTCTTGAGGGACCACAGTCTAGGGTTGGAGCGGTAGCTTAGGTCTAGGCCGGTCTGACCGCTCAAGCTGATGCGTTGGAAGGGGAACCAGTCGGCTCCCAGACCTAGCGCTATCCCCAGATCGCTATTGCTTCTGGTGCTTTGTGTCATCCTCAAACCGGTTTCCTCTTGGCGATCCCAAACGGAAAAGTCCGCGTGGACTTGATAAAAAATAAAAGGGGCGACTCGGTCGTGTATGGGACGGTATTGCTTGATGGTAGGACGTAGTTGCAGACTTAGAGAACGATACTGTGATTGGGTGTCGTTTCGGTCGCGGTTTCCGAGGTCGTCGGAAGTGTGGTCGCTGCGGTACAACGAAAAATCTATTTCCAAGCCGAGGGCCGTGACGGGAGAGCGTACTTTCCACAGGCTGAGGTCGAGTCCGCTACTGGAAGGCAGAGCTACACCCAACGCCCAGTTGCCTCGGTCGGTTAAAGGGTCTTGGTCCGCGGCGGCGGTGCTTATCAACAGGACGATACCGATCAGCGGGCAAATAAACATGGCTTTCTCCACGAAAGAAGTTGGATCTCATATAGAGCGTAGAACATCCCCTCTTAGCCGCTAGTTTATCTTAGAGTCTCTGGTACTGGAGCCACCCATAAAAAGGCGGGATTGTCCTTGAAGGAGTAGTCTTGCTTTTTGCGTAAGGTTATTCGGCCATCGACAATACAGACTTCTGCGAAGGCGGGGTTTGGCTGAAACCCATCAATGGCTTGTCCATCGTCGCGGCACAGTACCGCTGGCTCAGACGGCCGCACGAAAATGTATATCCATTGATCAGGATCATATCTATGACCATAGTCGGTGGCTTCGTTAATTGGTGCAAGATAGATTTTATCTACAGCACTCGCCGGCCAATTTACGAGGCTTCGAATAACTCCACCTTCCTCGAACCGCAAAGAAGTATCGCTAGTAAGACGTATTCCCGTCGTAACGAGGAATTCTGATCGTCGGTAGGGTTCTTCTACTGTGGGGATGATCCTTAGGGAGACGGGATTGTCCTTAAAAGAATAGTCTTGCTTTTTGCGCAAGGTTATTCGGCCATTGTCAATACAGACTTCTGCGAAGGCGGGGTTTGGCTGAAACCCATCAATAACTTGTCCATCGTCGCGGCACAGCGTAGTTGGTTCGGCCTCGGATGACCGCACAAAAACGTATATCCTGTAATCGGGATCGTCTAGACCATAGCTAGTAGCCTCGCTAATTGGTAAAAAATAGATGGCATCTACGGCACTTGCTGGCCAATTCCAGAGAATTAGGGAGAAATGACGACTCTCATTGAAGCGGGTATCGTCATTCAGAAAAACACGTTCCGGGCGCCTGGGAACATCGGATGAGTCAAAGGACTGTGTCGGGCTCCAATAGTCGCACGCCGTTATCTGGATGGCTAACAGCAAAGTAAGAGCTAAAAGAGGCATCGCATTGTTCAAATAGTAGAGGGTGATGAGTAGAGGCATCGCCTTTCGTCAAAAATACATCAATGCCTTTACCTCTGATTGGAAGGTTCCTATATACAAGGCCCAACTGCGAAAAGAGCTGTTGCTATAGCTCCTAGTATCGTACCGCCCGTAGCGGTAGCTCAGGCTCAGTCCGGTCTGACCGCCTAAGCTGATGCGTTGGAATGGGAACCATTCGACTCCCAAACCCAGTGATAGCCCTGCACTACCAGAACTGCCGCCGTATTGAGTAGGTGGGTCGGCATCCCATTTGCGGCCCCAAAAACTGGCATCGACTCGGCTGTACATAAAAGGTGCAACTCGGTCGTGCAGCGGACGATAGTGCTTGATAGTAGGACTTAGTCGTAGATACAGGGAATGATTTTGGAGGCTGGTCGGGTTGGGATCATCGGCGTCGAGGGTGGAATCGGCGTAGCTCCACGAAACACCTACTTCCAAGCCCACGGCGGTGGTGGGAGAGCGAATTTTCCACAGGCTGAAGCTGCTTCCGCTGTTAGAGGGCAAGGCGACGCCCAGCGCCCAGTCGCCTCGGTCGGCCAAGGGGCCTTGGTCGGCAGCGGCGATGCCGCTCGTCAGTAGGACGATCCAGATCAGACGGGGGATAGACATGGGAGCTTCTCCTAGAGCACTGATTAGCTGGCTTTGCGCATCGTCCAGCGAGATACTTCGACTCCGCTGCGCTCAGCATGACACGGTCGCAATACCTGTAAATGACGATCAAGCGCGTCCGTTCGTTCCATGCGTTGACTGGCCACCTAGGCTTTCCCCATGCGATACTGTGCCACGCGGTGCCAACACCAGCCGAGCAAGAGCAGCCCCAAGCCGCTGAGCCAGATCGTGCGCTCGACGAAAAACGCCAACCCCAAGCAGGCGACTAGGCCCACTATGGCTATCCATCGGGGATAGAGCCGTTGGTCGGCTGGCAAGCGCAGGGCGCAGAAGTTGGTGATGGCGTAATAGACCAGAATGGTGAAAGCGCTAAAGGACCAAGTAGTCTTGATGTTGCCCACGAGGACTAGCCCGGAGATCGCCAGCCCGACGACCACCACGGCAATAGAGGGCGTGGTCTGATCCCGATTGAGACGGGCAAGCGCTTGGGGCATATCTCCTCGGCGGCCCATGGCCAGCAGGACTCGCGACAGACCGAGAATTAGGTTGAGCAGCACCCCGGCCATAGCGGTGATAGCTCCCAAGGCTAGGAGCCAAGAGATGCCGGACGCGTCAAAGGTGTGGGCGATGATCTTTAGGGGAGCGGCCTTGTCCATAGTGGCCGCGTAGAACGCCTCCGACCCTACGGCGGCTATGGCGACGGCACCGACGCCGATGTAGAGCATCATAGAGATCAGCAGCACGGCGACGATGGCGCGGGGGATTGTCTTGCGGGGTTGGCGCACTTCTTCGCCAAGCGTGGCAATGCGACCGTAGCCCGTATAAGCGACGAACATCAGGGCGCTGGCATGTAGCAGGGCCGACCAGCCTTGTTCTCCCAATAAAGGGGTCAGGTACAGGTTGCACAGGGCGCTGGGTGTGCCAGCGACGATAAAGACGATCAGCGAGCAAAGCGTCGCAGCGACGATGGCGATGTTGACCTTGTTGGTGCGGTTGATGCCTAGGAGGGAGATGAGGGTGAGTGCTAGCACGGCGGCCAAGGCGACCGGAGTGATAGATGCGGTCTGATCTAGTGCGTTGAGCAGGTAGCCGGCCAGCCCCAGCGCCGCAGTGGCGGCAGTCGCGCTCTTGGCGCAGAGGAACATCCATCCGGCGGTAAAGCCGATGGTTGGTGAAGCATATTCATAGCCGTATTGGTACGTGCCACCGCTGAGCGGATGGTTGGCGGCTAGCTGGGCGCTGGACAGGCCGTTGCAGAGGGCGACCAGCGCTCCTATGGCGATGGCGACGAGGACCGCCGGCCCAGCGATGCCAGCGCCGATGCCAATGCTGACGAAGACGCCGGTGCCGACGATCGAACCCAAGCCGAGGGCGATGGTGCCGATTAGGCCCAACTCGGGACGCAGGCGTTCGGATGGGGTGGGTGCGGAGGTCATGCGAGCAAATATAGTCCGGCGGCGCGCTCGCGTCTTGTCTAAGGAGCGAAAAGAGCCGACGCGCCTTGACTATATACTTAAAGCCCCTTTACGTACTATCTATCACTCATTAACCAATCATGGGGAGAGAATCATGATCCGAATATTGTCGTTTATCCTAGTTGCGATAGGGCTACTCGGCGGAGCAGAAAAAGCCGACGCTGCCGCAAGGGATGTAGTAGATCGAGAGACGCTGAAGAATTTCGTGCTGGAAGCGAAGAGCCTGTTGGAGTCGGCACAAGACGAGGCGGAGCGGGCGGCTATTTTGGAGACCTTCAGGACCGATGAAGGATGGAGGCATGGGCCGATTTATATCTTCATCACCAGTTTTGAGGGCGTGGGCTTCTTCCACGCGACCCAACCCGATCGCGAAGGGGTCAATAATATCGACTCAGAAGACAGCAATGGCGTTAAGATCGTACAGCAGAATATCGCGGCGGCACAAGCCGGGGGCGGATTTACGGAATATCTCTTTGATAATCCGGCGATCGCAGGAGAGGACGAGTCCACCAAGGTAAGCTACGTGGCCCCCATCGAGATTGAGGGGGCATCCTATTACATTGGCGCGGGGTTGTATCTCACTGAAGATCAGACAAATGTCGCGCCCATTTCGTGGGGTAGCCTGAAAGGGCAGGTGTAAACTTTGAGCATCGTCGTCCTCGACTTTGGCGGGCAGTACGCCCACCTGATTGCCAACCGCCTTCGCCGCCTTCGCGTCCATGCTGAGATTCGCTCGCCAGAGACTGCGGTTGCCGATTTGCAAGACGCCGACGGGCTGATTCTGTCGGGTGGACCGGCCAGCGTCTATGACCCGGAAGCCCCGACGTATAATCCCGAGATTTTGGCGATGGGCAAGCCGATGCTGGGTTTGTGCTATGGCCACCAACTGCTCTGCCATCGCTTGGGCGGCCAAGTCGAGATGGGGGAGACCCATGAGTTTGGCGCGGCCTATCTGCACGTCCACAAGGCAGAGGGGGTGCTAGCAGGATTGGACGAGCGCGAGCGGGTGTGGATGAGCCATCGCGACCACGTTGCAGCTCTGCCACCTGGGTTTGCCGTCTTGGGCGCGACCGAGGACTGCCCGGTGGCGGCGATGGGCGACGGCGAGCGCAAGATATACGGCTTGCAGTTCCATCCAGAAGTGACGCACACTGTTCGGGGCATGGAGATCCTCGATAACTTCGCCGCGCTGTGTGGCGCAGAGCGGAACTGGACGATGGAGCGCTACACCGAAGAGACGATAGAGCGGCTCCAAGAGCAGGCGAAGGGGCGCAACGTCTTTTTGTTCGTCAGCGGCGGAGTCGATTCGTCGGTGGCGTTTCTTTTGCTCAACCGCGCCTTGGGTGCGGAGCGGGTGCTGGGCTTGCACATTGACAACGGCTTTATGCGCGAGGGCGAGACTGCGATGGTCGAGCGGCTGATGAAGGGAGCGGGGCTGCACAATCTGGAAGTCGTCGATGCCAGCGCGGAATTCCTCGCCGCTACGGCGGGGATTGCCGATCCCGAGGAAAAGCGGCGGCGGATTGGCGAGGAGTTCATCCGCGTCCGCGACCGGGCGCTGGCGGCGCTGGCGCTGGACCCGGACGAGTGGCTGTTGGGCCAGGGGACGCTCTACACGGATACGATTGAGTCCGGCGGCACGGAAAACGCAGCGGTTATCAAGACGCACCACAACCGCGTCGGCGTCATCGATCAGCTTTTGGCCGAGGGCAAGGTTGTCGAGCCGTTGGACCAACTCTACAAGGACGAGGCGCGCACCTTGGGCGAGACGCTCGGCTTGCCGCACCACTTGGTCTGGCGGCATCCATTCCCAGGGCCAGGGCTGGCGGTGCGGGCTTTGTGCAGCGATGGGCCAGACGCAGAGGACGCTGACTCCGGGTTGGCGCTTGAGATGGTCGCCGAGGCGCAAAAGGTGGCGGCGACATTCGGGCTGGCGCTCGATGTGCTGCCATTGCGCAGCGTCGGCGTGCAGGGCGATTCTCGGACCTACGCTCATCCAGCGGTGGTCACCGGCCAGAGAGAGTGGAAGACGCTGGAGGCCCTTTCTACCGAGCTGACCAATAACTTCCCGTCGATCAATCGGGTGATTTACCTACTGGGGCCGACACCGCGGCCGCAGCAAAACATCAAAGCGGGGTATTTAACCCGCGACCGGCTCGATCTACTGCGCCGGGCCGATGCCATCAGCATGGAGGCGTTGGAGCGCCACGGGCTGATGGAGGAAGTGACCCAGATGCCGACGGTGCTTTTGCCACTGTCGTCGGATGGGGTACAAGAAAGCGTGGTGCTGCGGCCGATTGCGACTTCCGACTTTATGACCGCGCGCTTTTGCCCGTTGCCGCAGGCGTTTTTGGACGACGTGTGCGAGCGGCTGTTAGCGCTAGCGGGCATTGAGGCGGTCTTCTACGACATTACCCACAAGCCGCCGGGCACGGTGGAGTGGGAGTGAGCCAGACGGCGAAAGTATGTTCGATACCAGCATCCTCGACGAGGCCATAAGAGCGCGACGCCAGCGGCTAGCGGCAGAGCAAGTCGAGTTGTTCGACTGTGTTCGTCGCACTCTGTTGGAGCTACGAGAACCTCTCGGAATCGAGGCCGCGTACATTGTGGGCTCGCTGCGGTCGCCCGATTCTTGGCGAGAGTCGTCCGACATTGACGTGGCTGTGGCAGGTTGCTCGCCTGTTGTGCTCGAAATAATGAAAGCGCTGGAGGACGCTACCGGCCGAGAGGTGGACGTAATCGACCTCGACCGGCATCCTTCCCCTCAATCCTTTACCCAGTCCGGAGTTAAGGTTTATGGATAAAGGGGCCTTCGCGGTTCTCGAAGCGGGGTTGCGAGCGCGTGTCCGGGACATCAGTCGCATCGGCGGTCGCATTGAGGAACGTCTAGGCACGTTTGCCCATAGTGCCGAAGGAGTGGACAGCATGGGGTACCAGCTCCACAACCTCTATGGCGCGTTTGAGCAGTTGTTTGAGGAAGTAGCGCGATTCTTTGAGAACCAAATCGACGAAGCAAGGTATCACGCGGATATGATTAGGCGGATGCAGCTAGAAATCCAAGGCATCCGCCCGGCACTTCTGTCGACAGAGACCGCTTCCGACCTAGATGAATTGCGGCGATTCCGCCATCTGTTCCGCCACGCATACACCGCGGATTTGGATCCCGACAAGGTGGCGAATTTGGCGGCCAAAGCCGTGTGCATCCAGCGCGATTTTATCCAGGACTTTGAGCGATTCTTAGCGCTCTTGCAGCCTGAGTAACTAGCAGACGAGGGTGTACTGCTTCTTCCCTCGGCGCACGATCAAGTACTTGCCGTGTAGTCCCTCTCGGCACCGCATGCTCCGCGCCATGTCCGTGCAGCGCTCGCCGTTGATGTAGATCGAGCCGTTTTGCACGTCTTGGCGGGCTTGGCGCTTGGAGGGCGAGACGCCGGCCGCGACGAGCAGATCGACCAATCCTAATTCCTCCTGACCCATAGCGTGCGTTGGCACGTCGTCAAAGCCTTCGAGGATTTCTTCCTCGGATAGGTCTTGAAACTCCCCGTAAAAGAGCGCGTGCGAGATGCGTTCGGCTCGGCGAGCAGCGTCGGCTCCATGCACAATGGTTGTTGCCTCGGTGGCGAGGGTGCGCTGGGCCTCTCGCCGTTCGGGTTGGTCGCGGACGGTCTCGGCGAGCTGGAGGATCGCGTCCTGCTCCAAGAAGGTGTACGTTTTCAGGTGGTCGATGACCTTCTGGTCCTCGGCGTTGATCCAGAACTGGTAAAACTGGTAGGCCGAGGTCTTCGCGGCGTCGAGCCAGACTGTGCCGGCCTCGGTCTTGCCGAATTTGGTGCCGTCTGCTTTGGTTACTAGCGGGCAAGTCAGGCCAAAGGCCCGGATGCCAGCGGAGCGGCGGATCAGATCGGTGCCAGCGGTGATATTGCCCCACTGGTCAGAGCCGCCGGTCTGCAACTCGCAGCCGTATTTTTCGTTGAGGACCAAGAAGTCGTACGCCTGTAGTGCCATGTAGCTGAACTCGGTGTAGGAAATGCCCGTTTCGAGGCGCGAGGCGACCGAGTCCTTGGCCAGCATGTAGGGGACGGGAAAGTGCTTGCCGACGTCGCGCATAAAGTCGATGGCCGCCAGTTGGCTGAGCCAGTCGTGATTATCGACCATAATCGCGGGATTGGGGCCGTCGAATTCGAGGAAGCGCTCTAGCTGTGCTCTGACCTGCTGCGTCCACTCGGCCACGACGTCGGTGGCATTGAGCTGGCGCTCCTCGGTCTTGCCGCCGGGATCGCCGATCAGGCCGGTGCCGCCGCCAGCCAAGGCGATGACTTTGTGGCCGGCGAGCTGGAAGCGGCGCAGGAGCAGGATCGGCACGAGGTTGCCCACCGTCAGGCTGTCGGCGGTTGGGTCGAAGCCATTGTAGAGCACGATTGGACCGGCGGCGAGGCGCTCGGCGAGGCCGTCGAGATCGGTGACTTGGTAGATCAAGCCGCGAAATTCAAGATCGGGTATGATGTTCATCAGATTTCCTTCTGGTATGGGCATAAAAAAAGCCCCTGATTACAGGGGCTTGTAAACGCGGTTGAGACGATAAAGCGGACGTGCTACCCCTGTCTATGAAGCGGGGTATAGTAATAGTGGCGATCGGCGCGTAGGATTTGCATCATTCATTCTCCGCGCAAAAATATAACTGCGACCTCTATTCTCGTCAATTAGGAGGCTAACCATGACTAATGAACAATACCGAGTGGCCGTCGTCGGTGCGGCCGGCACGTGGGGACGCTATTACACGCGCGCGTACGCCGCTCATCCCAACTGTGAGATTGTCGGCCTCGTCGATCGCGCTAGAGAGCGGCGGGATGCTATCGCCCAGCGCTACGGCGTGGAGAAGGTGTACGACGACCTCGATGACCTCTTGGCGACCGAAGTGCCCGATATCGTCTCCGCCGTGGTTCCGGTGGGGCAGAACTATCCTTGCGTTACTACCTGCGCTCGCGCTGGCGTGCGGGTGGTTTCCTGCGAGAAGCCGATTTCTCACGAACTGCACGAGGCCGACGAAATGATCCGCATCTGCCGGGAACACGGCACGTTATTCGGTTGCGCTCAGGCCGGATGGGCGACGCCGTATATGCCCGAGGTGGTCGAGTGGGTGCGGCAGGGACGCATTGGTCGGTTGACTGCGGCGGCGATCCCAGGTGGGTTGCCGACCGAGGTGTCGGGTGGCGGTTGCGTGCAGATTGCGGCTTTGCGCATCCTCACTGGGATGGATGTGGAGTGGGTGGAAGGGTACACCTTGCCGGCGGTGCCGGGGTACGTGGCGGAAGGTACGCCTATAGAGGAGGGGGATGTACCCGCGTACGGCCGCTTGGGACTGAGCGGCGGCATCGTCTGCGAGGTTGTCGCACCTGAGCCGGATGGCCGTGTGCCGACCTTTATCTCGGTCAGTGGCGAGCGCGGGCAGGTCTTTTTGGCGCGTCCACGGCCCGTGCTGATCGAGGGAATCGGCGCGGCGGCTTCTCCGGTGTATCCCGACTTTTTGGATCAGCCAGCGGCCGACGCCTTCACCTATACGATCGAGCGTCTAATGCGCGCCCATCGGGACGGCACTGAGCCGTATAGCAGCGGCGACGACTACCGCCACTCGCTCGAAGTGGCCATCGCCTTAGTGCGCTCGGCCCATCGGGAACACGAGCGGGTGTCCCTGCCTTTTGCGGACCGCACGCTCAAGCTGTATCCGCATCCCTATCGCCTCAAGGGCGGCGACGTCGCCGGGTGGCAGAGCATTGGCTACGATGGACCGCCGAAGATGGATGTCTGAGGAGGAACACCATATTTGTGTAGTGGCATCGTCTGCACCCTTAATACACGACAGTAATCCAATGGACGTTATCTAGGTATGAGATGCTTCAACTCCGCTCCGCTTCGCTCAGCATGACAAGTGCTGGTACGCTGCTTCCTAGCGTCATGCTGAGCGAAGCGAAGCATCTCATACCACTTCTACTGTCGTGTATTTAGATCCGCACCGATGATCTGACGCGGGAGACATAGGCATGTCTAATACCACATTGTCGCAGCAAGCTAGGGGCGTCATCATTGGCGCAGGCATCGTAGGTTGCAGCGTCGCATACCATCTGACGAAACTCGGCTGGCGGGATGTCGTTGTCGTCGAGCAAGGACCGCTGTTTGAGACCGGCGGCTCGACCTCGCACGCTCCGGGCCTCGTTTTCCAGCTCAACCCGTCGAAAACCATGACGGGCTTTGCTCGCTATACGGTTGAGCTTTGGAGCGAGTTGGAACTCGATGGCGAGCCGTGCGCTAAGAGCGTAGGTAGCCTTGAAGTGGCTTGGACGCAGGAGCGCCTCACCGACCTGAAGCGCAAGGCCGGATATGGCATGAGTTGGGGCGTGGAGGCCCATCTGCTCAGCGCCGACGAGGCACGCAGTCTAATTCCCATGCTGTCCGACCGAATTCTGGGTGCGCTGTACGTTCCTTCCGACATCCAGACGAAGGCGACGAGGCCGGCTGAAGCGATGGCGCGAGAGGCGGAACGGAATGGCGCAACGTTCTACAGTGATGTCAAAGTTACCGGCTTTGCTATCGCGGACGGACGGATTGCGGCGGTCCATACCACGCGCGGCGATATCAAGACGGACCTAATAGTCGCTGCTGCCGGCATCTGGGCTCCAAAGGTTGGCGGACTTGCCGATGTGCCCATCCCGCTGTCGCCGATGCAACATCTCTACGCCGTTACGACGCCACTGCGGGAGCTCGCCGGGGCGACTGAGGATATATCGCAGCCGTTCTTGCGGCACCAAGACGAGGCTATGTACTTCCGGCAGGTCGGCGAGTGCTACGGCATTGGCTCGTATCAGCACGAACCCCTCTTAGTGGATGCCAATGACATTCTCGACCACGAGGAAGCGCCGGTTGCTCCGGCCGAGATGCCGTTCACGCCGCCTCACTTTGAGAAGGCGATGGCAGCGGCGGGAGAAGTGCTGCCGAGCCTCAAGGGCGTGGGATTGACGCGCAAGTTCAACGGCCTCTTCTCGTTTACTACCGATGGATTTCCTGTACTCGGCGAATCGCCTCAAGTCCGCGGTTTCTGGTCGGCACAGGCCGTCTGGATTACGCACGCTGGCGGCGTTGGCAAGGCGGTTGCTGAGTGGATTGCAAATGGCGAGCCGACTAGCGATCTGCGAGAGTGCGACATAAGGCGCTTCCATCCGCACGCGTACAGCCGCTCCTACGTCCGCGCTCGGGCTGCGCAACAGTACCGCGAGGTGTACGACATCATCCACCCGCGCCAGCAGATAGCCAACCCGCGCAACCTTCGCCTGACGCCGTTCTATACGCGGCAGCGGGAATTGGGTGCCGTCTTCTTTGAGAACGCAGGATGGGAGCGTCCCCAGTGGTGCAGTGCGAACGAGGGGTTGCTCGACTCTCTTACCGTTACCGGCGCGTCGCGTACTGGCTGGGAGGCGCGAGAATGGTCGCCGACGATTGCTGCAGAACACGTCGCCACTCGCGAGCGAGTAGCCCTGTTCGACCTGACTCCCTTTGCCAAGTTCGAGGTGACTGGAGCAGGCTCGCTCGCTGCGCTCCAGCGCCTTGCGACCAATCAGATGGACAAGCCCGTTGGGACTATCACGTACACGTCTATGCTCACGCCCCGGGGCGGCATCAAGTGCGACCTGACCGTGACGCGCTTGGGAGAGAACCGCTTTATGGTGGTCACGGGAGGAGCTATGGGACGCCACGATCTGGGCTGGATTCAGGCGCATTTACCGGACGATGGATCGGTTGGGGTAGCTGACATTTCGTCGGGGCTGTGCTGTATAGGTTTGTGGGGGCCAAGCGCGCGCGACTTGCTGAACCGGGTTTGTGAGGACGATGTGAGCAACGAGGGGTTTCCCTACTTGACCGCGCAGCCGATACGGATAGCCGAGGTTTCCGCACTGGCGTTGCGCATCTCATACGTGGGCGAACTCGGCTGGGAGATCTACGCTCCCGCCGAGCAGGGCTTGCGGTTGTGGGATGTCCTGTGGGAAGCAGGTCAGTTGTTCGGAGTCGTTGCAGCAGGTGGAGGTGCCTTCGATTCGCTGCGCTTGGAAAAAGGCTACCGACTGTGGGGTAACGACATCCACACCGAGTACAATCCGTACGAGGCGGGTATAGGTTTCGCGGTGAGGATGGGGAAGGGCGATTTCTTGGGCCGGGACGAGTTGAGGAAGATTCTCGCCCAAGGACTGGCGCGCAAGCTGTGCTGTATGACGCTGGACGATCCCGATGCCGTCGTTATGGGCAAGGAGCCAATCTTGGACGGCGACTGCGTGTTGGGCTACGTGACGAGCGCCAACTACGGCCACTCGATTGGCCTTGGCATTGCGTATGGCTATTTGCCGATGAATTACGCCGAGGTGGGGACCAGCGTTGACATCCTCTACTTTGGCGAGCGTCTGCAAGCAACGGTTGCGAAGGAGCCTCTGTACGATCCGGAAGGCAAGAAGATGAAAGTATGAGGCCAAAGGACGGCATTGTGGATGCCGAGGTGGTGCGGGTGCCGTTCTTCGATCCAACCAAGGAGCGTCCCAAGAGCGCTTTGTGAAGAATCAATCGCCGAGATAGCCTTGGTCTGCCCAGACTTTGCTCGCCAGTTTTTTCGCCTCGGGATCTGGTTCGATCTCACCCAAAATACTGCTAGGCGGCTGCCCCTTCTTTTTGAGCTCGGGGTCGGGCGACCAGTCGTCTTTGGCGTATTTTCTGCGCACTGATTCGCGGCGGAAGTCGGGGACTTCCATTGGTGCCGAGTCGTTCAGCGCCGAACGCCAGGCTTGGATTCCGGCGATGCTCATGTCGATGCCGCGATACACGTCGAGATAGGGTTGCTCGCCGGTGCGGATGGCCTCGGCAAAGTGGTAGCTGGTGAAGAAGTCGCCGCCGCCGTGTCCGGCACGCGTTGCTAGGCCATGGTGCACGGGGAAGTTGGGGCTGTACACGGTTTCGACTGGATCGCTCTTGCGCTTTTCCCACGGCTCGTACCACACGCGCAGCCGCTGTTTGTCGCCGTGGCGGCAATTTTCCATCACCCCCTTGTTGCCGTGGATGCGGACGTAGTTGCCGTGGCCGCGCAATGCGCCGTGTAGCGACTTCATCACCGCGTCGTTATCCATCCGACAGATGATCACTGCGGCGGTGTCACTCCGATTCATGTGCAGCGTTTGGGTGGGGTCGGCGAAATCAAAGGGGACGACGAAGCCGTTTACTTTTACCGGCCGGGTGTCGGTGATATACATGACTGGGGCGATGGAATGGGTGCAGTAGTACGTGGCGGGGATCCAGTTGCGCCAGTGGTCGCGTCCGCAACTGCGCGCTAGTTTCACTTCGGGTGGGTCGGGGTGGACGTATTCGCCCTCGCCGTATTTGAAGTCGCCGACGCGGCCTTGTTGGTAGAGCCGCTTCATCTCTTGGTTGAAGACCATGTAGGGGTAGTTCTCGGCGAACATGTAGATCTTGCCGCTTTTCTCGACTGCCCGCGCCAGTGCCACGCCTTCGCCCAAGGTGTGGCAGGCCGCGGTTTCGCTCATTACGTGTTTGCCGGCGTTGAGCGCTTTGATGGCAAAAGGCGCGTGCTGGTGGAAGTAGTTGGCCAGCACGACCGCGTCCATGTCGCAGCCGAGGAGTTCGTCGTAATCGACGAATGTCGGCACGTTGAGCGCCTTGCCTTCTGCTACGAGGCGCTCTTCCCAAATGTCGCAAATGGCGACCAGTTCCATACCGGTCGCCGCAGCCGCCTGCATGAAGGAGCGGCCGCGACCGACGCCGACTACGCCGACGCGGATGGGACGTTGTTTGCCGCGTTTTTTGGCCATGATTCGATCCTGTGTATTTGTGGATAGGAAGATTCGCTAGCCGTGCGGGGGGGACTTATTATACCTATGCACACCGGTAAACGCCAGCGACTCGGAGGATGATAATGAGCTCACGCCCGAATATAGTGCTGATTATGTGCGACCAGATGCGATGGGACGCGGCTGGATTCGCGGGTAGTCCTACGGTTCAGACGCCGCACCTCGATCGGTTGGCGGCGAATGGTGTTTGCTTTGAGAACGCGTACTGCGCTTCTCCGGTGTGTTCGCCGGCACGCGCGAGTTGGTTGACGGGCCTTTATCCGCATGCCCACCTGCAACTGAGGAACTACGGTCCCGGGAGGAAGGGGGAGTTTGGTTCCTACCTGCCTGACAATTGCATTACAATCGGCGATGTGCTGAAAGCGGCCGGATATCGCTGTGGCATTGTCGGACCGTGGCATTTGGGCGATGATCACCTGCCGCAACACGGGTTCACGGACTTCTGGTGCACCTATCGTTATTTGGGTGAATATCCAGATCCACTGTTCGATTATTTTGAACGAGAAGGGGTTCCCAACCTGTATCTCTCAGACGCGCCTGGGATGACTCTGTACGAAAATACCTTGGAGTTTGGTACTATTGAGGATCCTCGGCAGCAACGGACGACTTGGACGGTTGACCGCAGTCTGGAATTTATTCGTCAGACAGATGACGATCCGTTCTTTTTGTTTGCTAGCGTCAAGGATCCGCATCCTAGAATCTTGGTTCCGCCTGAACTTCTGGCGAGTTATCCAGAAGAACAGATTCCGCTTCCTGACTCACTGCGAGATCCATTGGAAGGCAAGCCCGACTTTCAGACGCGAGGGAAGTTTCGCATTCGTCCTGAGGTGACCGATGAGGAATTTCGCCGAATGGTGGTGTACTATTACGCTCTCATTACCCACATTGACGCGCAAGTCGGGCGCATCCTCGAAGCCCTTGAGGAACGAAATTTGCTCGACAATACGATTGTCGCCTTCATAAGTGACCACGGGGAATTGCTAGGCGATCATGGCTATGTGGAGAAATGCTTGATGTACGAAGCGTCGGCACGGGTGCCCTGTTTGATCTCATGGCCCAAACAGTTGCCGCGCGGGTTTCGAGTAGAAGCGCCGTTGGCCGGCGTCGATCTGATGCCGACGTTACTCGGCCTCGCAAATGCAAGTCCGCCAGCACCCATTGATGGACGTTCCGTAGCGGAGGCAATACTGAACGGACGGGAACCCGATCACCGTCCCATCTTCGCCGAGATTGCCAGCCTCGACACGATTTATCACAACGCTCAGGAGTCGGAACATCTCGCTGCCCATGTGATGGTCCGGGACGGGAATTGGAAATATATCTGGAACCGTTTCGATATCGACGAACTGTACGACTTGGATGCCGATCCGGGTGAAATGAAAAACGTGGCTGGCCGTCCCGATTGTCAGGATCGAATTGCGTCAATGCGCGGGCAAATCGCCGAGATGATTTGCCATACGGGGCCTGGGCCGTACGAATGGTGTTTGGAAGAGTAACGCGTACGATCTGACAACGGAGTTCTTGGGACACTATATGACGCTTAGAACGTCCCGGGTTTAGGCGTTGCCGGAGGCCAGTAGCCGTCTGGATCTTCGTCCCACGCCGTGCCGCACATCCGCGAGATAACTGCCCATTCGGCTGCGGTCAGGTGGGCGTGGTTGTGGAAGAGGAAGCGCTGCAGTCCTGCCTCTTCTGAAGCTTGGAGAATGCGGTAGAGATCGCCGGAGGTCATGGGGTCGCCGCCGTGGGGCATGCGTCCGGTATCGACCCAGGGAAGGATCTTTTGCGGGTCGCCGACCGCGGCGATGGCGCGGCGCGTCTCTTCTTGCACTACCTCGTCGAAAAACGCCTGCGGAAATCCCAATTCCATGTCGGCTAGGCACTCCACCTCGGGCAGGCGGATGCCGAGCCAAGCGCGGAGCACCGTCCAGCACCGCGCCTCGCTCAACACCGGATTCCACTCCTGAATTTGCTGTATCCAGCGGGCCACTGTGCCGTACATCCCGTCAAAGCCGCGATGCCAGAAGTAGTGCTTGACCAGCAGCAAATCCACGATCTGGCCCCAGGCGTGGAAGTCGAGCGCGGTCATGCCGGAAAACACGGCCGAGCGCGGGCCGTTGCCCAAGAGCAGTTGGCGCGGCAACTCATCGATGGCTTGGCGGAAGGCGCGGCCTTGGCGGATGCCGTCTTCGCGTCGCCAGCGCAGCCAGTAGAGCGCGTCCTCGTTGATGTCGAAGAGGTTCATCTCCGAGAGCACGCCATAATCGCCATAGTAGTCCACTTCGGCAGGGGTGAAACTCTGGAAGCGCTGGTACAAGTGCTGGCGGCCTCGATCCAATCGTTCAACGTCGTAGCCTCTAGCCGTTGCTTCTCGGCGCTGGCCGTCGTTGAGCGGGCGGAAGACCGCGTTGCCGTGGTGATACGTCAGCTCGTAGGGCGACTCGGTCCAGCCATCGACAATGCCGCCATCGGCTTCTGGGAAAGCCGCGAAGATGTCCTCCCAAGACGCAGCGTGTGCCTGGGTGCCGTAGGGGTCCTCCTCCAGCGGCAGGCCCTCGGCGGCAATGGTGCCGGAGGCAGGCGCGAAGATCATCACGGTCCAGCCGCGATTTTTGGCGTCGGCCAGCATGGCGTGTAGGAGCTTTTCTTTGTCGGGTTGCAGGGGCACGTCGCGCAGCTCGGCTTTGAGGCCGCGCTTTTGGTAGGGCGCGGGATCGCCCTTGAACGCGGGGATGGTAGACTGGCCTTGCTCATCGGCAAAGACCAGACGGCCAAAGACAAGGCCGCGAATGCCGCCTTGTTCCCAGGCGTCAAAGATGCGCTCGTAGTCGGACATGACCGCCTCTAAGGGCTGGCCGATGCGGATCCAAGGGGTCAAAGCCATGGCGTGTTCTCCTGTTGATTGGTAGGCGCAATATATCGCGTCGGTGGTGTGGCGTCCATTGCCGATTGATTGGAGCAGCGGCTATATTGTCTTCTATTAAAACGCCGACGCTGATTCTGGACAAAGGAGGTGTCCAATGGACCGCGAAGTGATGACCAATGAAGAGAATTACTGTTTTGACGTGGCTGGGTATTTGCACGTGCCGGGGACGTTGACTCGGCCGGAGGTCGAGCGGCTCAATAGGGAGATCGACGTCATGGGGGCGATGAAGGGGATGCTGGGTTGGCCGGGGAAGGGGCGGGAGCCATTCTGCGATTTGCTGGTGCATCCGGCGTTGGTGTGGTATCTCAATCAGCTCGTCGGTCAGGGGTTTATCCTTGACCGCGCACCGGAAGTTTGGTGTGAGGAGGTTTGCGACACGACCGCGCCGCTGGTCGGCGGCAACGAGCCTCGGGACCCCGCCATTGCGTACTACTTCCAGAATGGGCGGCGCTTTAGCGAGGGGGTGCGGGTGCTGTGGGCGCTGGAGGATGTGGAGGAAGGGGACGGCGGCTTTGTGCTGGTGCCGTGCAGTCACAAGGGCAATGTGGCGACGCCAGAGGAGGTAGCGACAGGGGCCGACGATATGGGGCTTACCTTGCAGCCGGTGCTCAAGGCAGGGGATTTGCTGATCGTGGCGCTGGCGACGGTGCAGGGGATACGGCCGTGGCAGGGGAAAGGACGCCAGCGGCTGTTGAGTTACGAATTCGTGGGACGCGGTGTGATCCGCAGCGCGGGGACGGGGCCGAAAACCGCAGCGGAGCCGCGCCCGGAGTGGCACGCCGACTTGAGCGCAGAGCAGCGGGCCTCGCTCTACAAGCCGGGCTATCAAGCTACGACTCCGTCGCCGACGATTGTGACCGATGGCAAGACGACGCGGATGGAGTCTGGGGTTTTTCATCCGTCGCTTTTGCAGGTAGATTCCGACAGCGACATCGACTACCGGGAATTTTACTTTTGGGATCTCAACGGCTATCTGGTTTTGCGCGGGGTGATGGACGAGGAGTGGTTGGACGCGGCCAACGAGGCGGTGGATCGCTTTGAGGAACGGATCGTAGTCGGCGAAGAGCTGGCGCGGGGGTCCAAAAGCTTGGCGGGAACTGGGCGGCCCTTGTTGAATGGACTGCTGGACTTGCCCCAGCCGTATTGCGAACCGTTCCGGCGGATGGTAGCGCATCCGGTGGTTGAGCACCGGCTGAACTGGATGGGCGGTAGTGGTGGGCGGATGGGTGGAGCGACGGGTTTTGTCGCGGTTAAGGGAACCAGCGGCCACGCGCTGCACGACGCCAATGAGCCGCTCAACCCCGGCCGCGGCTATGTGTACCACAACGGCCGCAGCTATTGCGAGGCCATTACCGTGACTTGGCAGCTCAGGGACGTGCGTGCGGGCGACGGGGGGTTTGCCTGTGTGCCGGGCAGCCACAAGGCGTATTACAAATTGCCCCCCGGCGTGCGGACCTGCGACCGCGATATGGGGCTGGTCAAACACGTTGAGATGCAGGCTGGCGATGTGCTGTTCTTCGGCGACGGCGGTACGACGCACGGAGCGTTGGCTTGGAAGAGCGAGATTGCGCGGCGGGGCATCCTGATCAAGTATTCGTCGCGCAATTTCAACCGCAGCGGCGGCGAGATGGCCCACCCGGAAAACCGCTGGGGCGAATTGGTTGAAGGAATGAGCGACGCCCAGTTGGCGGTGATGCGCGGCCCGGACCGCGATGTGTTCAACAACAACGTGCCGCGACTGGACGTGGCCAATGGCGAGGTGACCGTGTCGTACGAACGCGGGTCGACGCTCTACAGCAAGGATGCACCGACCGGGCCGTTGGCAAAGGACAAGAAAGGTTAATCTCCATCCATCGACATTTAGGAGAAATCATGCGCCTACTCATCCTAATTCTCACCACGGCACAGCTAGTCGCGGCCGACGCACCCGACTGGCGGCGACCTGTGGCTACTTATTCCATCGTCGCTCGCGATTCCCTCAGCGGACAGCTCGGCGTCGCCGTTCAGTCCCACTGGTTTTCCGTGGGGCCTATCGTTCCGTGGGCTCGTCCCGGCGTTGGAGCTGTGGCGACTCAATCTCTCGTTGATCCGGCTTACGGTCCACTCGGCCTTGAATTGATGGCCATGGGCAAGACGGCCCAGGCGGCTCTCACTGCCCTGCTCGCGGGGGATGCCGACGCTGCCGTGCGGCAAGTGGCCATGGTCGATGCCGAGGGGAACGTGGCCGTCCACACGGGCGAGCGGGCCATCGCCGCCGCCGGCCATCAGACCGGTGCCCAGTACAGCGTTCAGGCAAATCTGATGGACCAAGACAGCGTGTGGCCAGCTATGGCGCACGCCTATGAAAATGCCGAAGGCGATCTGGCAGAGCGGCTACTCGTGGCTCTGGAAGTCGCCGAAGCCGAGGGAGGCGATCTGCGCGGCCGACAGTCGGCGGCCATCCTCGTAGTCTCCGCCGAGGATACGGGTCGGCCGTGGGTTGACCGCGTGTTCGACCTGCGCGTGGAAGACCATCCCGAGCCGGTGGAGGAACTGCGCCGCTTAGTGCGTTTGGCGCGGGCCTACCACAAGCTCAACGAGGGCGACGAGTGGGTGACCGCAGGAGACATGGAGGCGGCTATGGATGCCTACCGCGCCGCGACTGAACTGGTGCCCGATGCGGCAACAGGCGGCGAGGCTCCGTTTTGGGTGGGAGTGACCTTGGCTTCTGAGGGCCGCGAGGAGGAAGCTGTGCCCTACTTGCAACGGGCGCAGGCACAGTACGACCGCTGGGCCGACTTACTGCGGCGTTTGCCGGCCTCTGGTCTGCTGCCAGCCGACGATGCGCTCATAGATCGCCTTACTGCTGCTATGATCGGCGAGTGAAGATTTTGGATATATAAAATGGCGGATACATTTCTCAACGAATTAGCTTGGCAGCGGTCGTTTCAGCCCGCGCTCTCGACCATGACGACAGGGCAGACTTGGTGCCGAGTGACGCTCTACAATCCCACGGTGATCAAGGTCGATGGCCGGTACGAGATGTGGTATCTGGGCAACAGCAGTGCCACGCGCAACAACGACATGGATCTGGGCTATGCCGAATCGGAGGACGGCTTGCACTGGACGGCCTTCCCCGACAATCCCATTCTGCGCACGGGCGAGACCCCCGTGGGCCAAGCGTGGCAGACACCGCACGTCCTTTTTGATGGCGATGAAGGTCTGTACAAGATGTGGTTCGTGATGAGCCAGCGCCTCGGTACCACCAGCAAAGGTCCTCTTGTGCGGCAGATGCTTGGTTATGCTACTAGCTCGGATGGTCGACATTGGGAAGTCCACCCCGAGCCGCTCTACCCGAGCGGTCGCCGCCCCTGTGTGCTCAAGGATGGTCCGGGCCGCTACCGCATGTGGATGAATTCTGCGCCAGCGGCGGACGACGATTTTCGCGCCATGGCTCGCCACATCTACCGCTTCACCTCAGAAGATGGTCTGCACTGGAGCCGCGATGCAGAACCAGCGGTCGTGGCCAATGAGACCCACAGGAGCATCGTCTATCCCTATGTCCTAGAAAACAACGGCACCTACACCATGTGGTACGGCTGCCACATAGCGGACGGCATTTTCGAAATTTACGCCTCGACCTCGGCCGACGGCCTGCACTGGAAGCACCGTTTTGAGCGCTCGGCCTTTCCGGCCACGCGCCATCCCGACCACTTTGACGGTCGCTACACCTCAACGCCGTGCGTCCTCGCAGACGGCGACCGCTATTTGCTCTATTACTCGGCCCGCGATCGAGGCAATATCTACGGCGCGGGCGACGGCACAATACAGGTTGATCAAGACGGTATTTACCGCCACATCGGAGTCGCCGTCTGCGAAGAATAGATGAGTGGGGATGTCCTACTCGACGACAATCGAATGGATTGTGGCGGCCTCCATGGCCTCCCAGTCCACGGCGAGGCCGAGGCCCGGCCCAGCGGGCGCATAGGCATAGCCGTCGGGTTGGGCGCGGATGACGTCCTGCATTCCGTATTCGTAGGGTTCGCAGGGAACCGATTGCTCGAAATAGGAGCAGTTGTCGTGCGCCAGCATCAGGTGCAGGTTGGCTGTCGATACTAGGCTGTATCCCCACGACATGATCTCGCATTTCATGCCGGCCGCTTCGGTGAGGGCGATTGCTTTATTGGTCTGCGTGATCCCGCCCATCATGGCCGCGTCGGTACGGGCGCGACCCCACGCCTTTGAATCGAGGGCTTCGGCAAAGGTGTGGAGGTCTTGGAACCAGTTGCCGGATGGCAGGATGGGAATGGTTACCCGGCTCGTCAGCTCCCGGTAGCCGTCGAGATCCGAGTCGTGCAATGGGGCTTCAAACCACGTGAAACCCATTGCTTCGAGTTCTTGGGCGACGCGCAGGGCACCGTCGCGGTCGTAGTTGTTCTCGGCGTCGAGCATGAAGGCGACGTCGTTGCTGGGGTACTGCTTTCTGACGGCGCGGGCGAGCTCGAGATCCAGTTCGGGAATGCACCAGGTGTGGAACTTGATGGCCTTGAAGCCTTGGGCGATGAACTCCTCGGCGTTCTTCAGATAGGATTCGACATCTTCAAAGAGTGGGGTACTGGCGTAGGCGGGGATTTTGTCGCGCGCTCCACCCAATAGGCGATAGAGTGGCAGGCCCGCTACCTTGCCTGCTAGGTCCCACAAGGCGATGTCGATGGCGGCCAGCGACTGGGGGGGCAGCGGAAAGACGCGCGGCCTGATCTCGTGCCAGATGTGCTCCCGCAAAAGCGGGTCCTTGTCCAACAGGATGGGAGCTAGGTGACGTATGGATTCGGCGGTATAGCGCTCGAAGTCAAAGGAGGTCGCGTTCCAGACGCCAGCTACGCCCTCGACGCCCTCGTCTGTATAGATGCGGACGACCGTGTTGGTCGAGTATTGATCCGGCAGATCGTCCGACCAGGTGAAGCGATCGACCGGCGGGGCTACAGTGCGGATTTCGACTTTAGTGATGTGCATGGAATACCTTTCGTGAGAATGAATTTATAAGGTTGATTCGGACGCGAGGTGCCCGGGATATATTTCAATTTGCTCGGCGTACTTCTCCCGCAGTTGGCTTAGAAAAGCTTCAAAGCGCTCTTCAATGCGCTGGCCATTTGCCGAACGCACCATCTTGTTTACGGTTTGCTGAACCTCGGGATGGGCAAAAGGTATCAATCGGGCAGGGCGTTGCTCCAGGGTGCGAAACACGATGTAGCCCGGCCAGATTTTTTCGCGTGGCTGGAAATGCACCAAGAAAGGTCCGCCGACTTTTCCCACCGGGGTTTTGCGGACGGTTGCCAGCACTGCCGACATGGAGTGCGGGGAGTGAACGTGTTGCGTGTCTTCCTCGCGATGGATGTGGTAAATGTTATAGTGGAACCAAGCGTCGTGAAAGCGCGGATAACCTT
>JAPPEF010000150.1 GCA_028875335.1 Gemmatimonadota bacterium | reverse complement strand
TGAAAATGACCGCTTCACTACTCGTGTGCGGAATATTGCCGGGCTTGATTTCGAGTTGCTCGATCTGGTCGGGGACGAGATTGCCCTCTTCGTCCTCGCTCCAGTGTCGGCGGCCACCGCGGAGGCCAGTGTCTTCGAGATCCTCGAAGGTAAAACCCGACCAGTAGGTCGGCCAGGAACCGATGCCGCGGCGCTGGCCAGCCAGGAAGGCGCGAATCTTCTGGTTTCCCACAACCGGACCACCAGCGGTCATCACCTGATTAAAGTAGCCGTAGGAATACGTGCCGAAGCGCTGCTCGTAGTCGTCGGTAAAATTGTCCGACTCGGAGAGGATCTCAAAGTCCCAGTCGCTGCCGCCGGTGCGCAACTCTTGCAGAATAATGCCGGCGTTGGCACCGCCGTACTCGGCGTTGAAGCCGCCGGCCTGGAGTTGGATTTCCTCCAACGCCTCGTCGATCAAGCCCACTGCGCTGCTGCCAGTGACCACATTGCGGACGCTAGCCCCCTCGACGTAGTAGCCGATCTCGTCGCTGCGCGAGCCGCGGATGTGCAGCGACCCCTCGTCTTCAACCACGCCGGTCTGCAGGGCTATGACTGAGCTGACGCCTCGGAGCGGCAGAATCTCGAGATCCTCGGCATCGATAATGCGCACTGCATTGGTGGCAGTTTTGTCGATGATTGGCCGCTCGGCCCGGATTACCACTTCCTCGACTTGGATATCCGAAGAAGTCAATTCAACGGCGATATTCGTGGTCAGGTCGGCGGAGACCCGCACATCCTCGACGGTATAATCCGCGTAGCCGATATACGTGGCCTTGAGGGTATAGGTGCCCGCCGGCACGTTGAGAATAAAAAAGCGGCCCTTTTCGTCCGCTGTAGCTCCTAGCTTGGTATCCACCACCACGATATTGGCATGAGGTAGCCCATCCCCGGTGGCGGCATCCTTGATGACACCGGCGATCTTGCCGCCCGTACTGGCCTCGGCCGGAGCCAAGCTCAGCGCGAGCAGGACGCCCAGTGCAGTCAAGACGCGAAAAACGCTCGCAAATTTAGTCATATGTCCCTCCTTTGTAGGGTACTCAATACCCCATCACATCAGATGCAACCAGTCATCTAAGAGAAAGGTCACACGCCCGATCAACAGCGAGACCCTCGCCATAATAGTGTAACCAAACGAAGCCCCAAACGAGATCATCAAAAACCATATCCCCACCTTGGAGATATGGCCCGCCGTGCCGGTGTGCTCGACGGAAAAAAAGAAATAAACCAACACCCCGATGACCCCCACGAGGACGATCAGCAAATTGAGCCCCTCCAAGCTCCAGGTTAGTGGTTGTAATGTAGGTTCTATTTGGGCCAAAATAAAGGAAGAAATATAGCGCGGAATCGTCCAGCCAGCCGCAAGCCCTACAAAGAATGCAAAAGCATAGCGGCTGAGCCAACCGAAGCGCAACGAAAAGCGCGTCAACATCAACAGCCCGAGCACCGTCGGAGCCAAAAGCCACCAATTAGGCGTCTCCCCTTCCCCTGGGTCGGTCCATTCGGCGATGAGCTCGCCGTAGATCGTCGGATACCAGTACTGGCCGAACATGTAAGCCACTGACACACCGACGAAGACGTGCTCGGCAAACTTGAAAAGCGGATTGTCCTTGTAGAGGAAGCTATAGAGCGCCAAGGTCATGCCCGACGCGACAATGATGCCGAAGCCCGTCCAGTCCACCGCCAAAATCCCGCTGGCCACCAAGCCGATATTGACAGCGGCAAACAGCAGAAGCACGCCCAAAAAGATATACGTGTCGCGCATGGCGGCGATCAGCTCCTCTGCTCGGATGAAGTTCGCCGAACGGCGAAGTACGCGATATTGCCGATAAGCACGAAGACCACGATGACCAAATGGGCCATTGACTGGGCGCTCATACCCATGCTAGCACTGCCGCGACGGTCAATCAGGGTCTCGTATTCGGCTGCGCCGGCCAGACCACCGAGCAGGCCTCCAAGCTGTCCCGAGTCGAGAAAGGGGTAGAGATCGGGAGCCATCACCGCGGTGCAGCCAGCGACAAAGGTAAAGCCGTACTTCTCCTGCCCGTAGGGGATCCACCAAAACTCAATCGAATCCCCGGCCGCCAAGTCTAAGACGAGGTCAAAATCGCGCAACGAGCGCAAACCGCGCGTCAAATCCAAGTCGCCGGTCTCCGCGCCCCATTGGTCTTGCGGGAAGGCACTGTGGAAATCCTGTCCCATATTGAGGATGACGCTGAAGTTGCCCGGCTTGTAGCCCATAAAGGCGTAATCCACCCCGTACTCCAAATCGAATTCAGCCGTCATCTCCTCCAGCACCTGTTGGGCCAGCCCCGGTGCCTCGGGCCATAGGCAAATGGCCACCACCTTGAGGTCGCGACGGAAGGCGTGGCGCAACATGGCACGCGACATCGGCAGCATTTCAGGTTGCGTACTGGCACCGTAGGAGAAAGAGACCAGCACAATGTCCCCCGCATCGAGTTTCTCAAACTGGTCGTACGCGGCTTTTACTTCGTTCGTCGGCGTGATCGGCAGGGAAATTCCGGCCAGCAACGGCCCAGCCACGCTGAGAAACACTAGGGCGAAAATGATACGACGGTCGATAGCGAGCAGTTTGTGCATCACTCGGCTCCCCCGCCCAAATACGAGCGTTCAATCCCAAAAATGATCCGCAGCGAGGTGGCAATAGCACCCAGCGACACGCCGAGCAAGATGCCGCGCTTGGCCGCCAAATTGGGCACGTTCAATAGCCAGTCGGTTGCCATAGGAAAAAACTCGGAAAGCTCTCTTCCAATGGGCACGCGGCCCAGCATGACGATGACCGCCGCGATCAGCAATAGCGCCGCTTCGGGCGTACGAGCGCGGAAGGTCCTATACGCCGCCGAGGCGATGAAGAAGGCTAAGATCGAAAACATGGTCGAGGCGCAAGGCACGTGAATATTGTCGAAGAGCCACTTATAGCCTCCGGCCTCAGCCTGCGCGGCGAAAGGGCCTAAACCATCGTTGTAAACGACGAAAACCATCATCACTGTGAAGCTCAAAATAGCGATCAAGCTATAGGCCCAGCCGGCGACGCGCTGGCGAATCCGCTGCCAGTGCAGGTTGAGCAGGCTGTATAGTCCGAGCAAATAGGAAAACGCGAAGACGATGCGCACCCACAGCGCCATCTCCCGCTCCAAACTCTGCGCGTCGCCGTGGGGTATATAGTAGATGACAACGCCGAGCATACCGAAGGCAAAGGCAACGACCAGCGGTAGCGTTCGACTAAGAAAAATCATCGCGCCCTCCTAGGGGGTAAAAAAGTGCGTCAACTGCGGCCATCCCCAGGTCGCCAGCACCGTGCCTAGCACTAAAGCGGCCAACAGGATGGCCTTGCCCCCGTCTTGGCCTTTAAGACTACCCAGCATCCGCGGCTCGCCCGACAGATAAGCGCTGGCTGCGTAGAGTTCTTCGCCGAGCAAGGTGTAGTCGCAGGTGGTGACAAAAAAGGGAAGCTGAGTAAAGGCGTCCGTGCCAGCGATCTGGATCGCCCCGGTCGTCGAACCGGTCTCGGCCAATAGCAGCGACTCGGCGTAGAAATATCCCATCATAATGTGAGCCGCCGGCTGGTCGCGGACCATGATACCTTCAACCGCTGCCGCATAGCTAAACTGCTCGGTGCTGGCGACGAAGACATGGTCGGGATTGAAGGCGTCGGGCCGTCCCGCCTCGACATACGAGGCTTTCACCGTCTCCTGACTCACCGACATAACTACCGGGTCTGGGGCCACCACCCGCAGCGCGGTGTCGTATTCGGCCGTGCGCCGCGCAACCCGTCCCAAGATATTGACCGCGGCAATGGTCGAGATCGCGTCCATGCCGCGCAGGCCGTGGATGAAAAGCACCGGCTTGCCCATCTCGGTCGCCCGCCCTAGCGCTTCGTCGAGTGCCTCTAGCCCGGCGATGCGGCGGATCTTGAGCTCGCGCCGCCGCGCAATGCCAATGTAGCCCATGATGAGCCCTGAAAAAACGAGGCACAACACCAGATTATTGACCTTGGAGTTATTAAAAAAATTGCCTTTGGACTCGGCGTTGACGATCACCTTGCCGCGGATCGCGCCCCCGGCCGATCGCACATCGACGTGGAAGTAATATGTCTTGCCGTCTTCTAGCGGTGTCTTGCCGCCCGCGCCGGCGAATTCCTCGACGTTGACATAGTGGTGATTCTCCAGATCGGCCCCACGACCAAAGAGCGCCGGTGCCTCGGACATCAAATTCCCCGTTACCGCAATCTCGGCCACGACGCGAAAAGGCCCGCTGGGCGAGTCGGCGATGGCGACCTGATACATCGCATTTTCGCTGATCTGACGATCTCGCAGCCAAGTCAGCGTAATGCTGCCCCCGTCGTCGTTGGGCGTGTCGAAGGCTTGGACCTCGATCGGCGGTTCAGGATGTGCCAGCAACGTGCCGAGCCCCTGTGCCGCATTCTCCGCCGTGCTCGCCAACGGCCAAGTCAAGACCAATGCAGACAACCAGTTTTTTGCTCTCATGCCTTTATTCCTCGATCAGCTCCACATTTGCCCGTGGCACTACCGCCTGTTCTCCGTCTTCAAACTCTACGGCCAATACCCGCACCCGCGCCCCGGACTCCACCGCGCACAACTCGGCCGGCAAGTCGCTGACGCGTCCAATCCTCCCAAAATAGGGCATCCGAATCACGCGCAACAAATCGCCCACTTGCAATCCTCCCGCGCCCGACCGCACCTCTTCTTCCTCTTTGTCAGCGCCCGTGGGAACGATAATCTCCGGTCGCAATACGCCCGCGCGGATCTGCGTCGCACCAGCCATAGACGCATCCATGCCAGCACACGCCTGCAGAATATCAAAGGTCTTGCGGGCCATGGCGACGCGGCCGAAACCCTCGGTCGCTACTACGGTCAGGCCGATTTGCTCGGTCCCGGTGATGGCCACGCCCAAATCGCGACCGAGCAAGTCGCGCAAATCGCTGTCGCGCAGGCCGCCGCCGATCAACCCCACGGCACCCGCCTGCCGGGCCTGTTCCACAGTCTCCGCGCTAATCAGGCTGCCGACCACCACAATCTTGCCCGCAACTTCCGGCCCCAGCGACTCGGCTGTGGCGTCCGGAGTATCAACCGCCAAGTGCAGCGCCCCCCAGCACTCGCCCCCCACGCCGAAAATGCCCTGGATATAAGCACCTCGCGCTGCGACGCGCACGCCCTCCTCGGCAAAAACTTCCTCTACGACCCCATCGACGTACGCCAGCACTTCGACCGGCCTAGGAGCTTGGCGCAATATCACCTGCCCCGTCACCGGCGAAATGCTCTCGACAGTGCCGCTGACCGGAGATTCAATTGTGGTCTTGAACCAGCGAATAAACGGCTTGGTCTCAGCAAGCGGCTCGCCGGCTTCAATGCGGTCGCCCTCTTTCTTGAGCATATAGCCAGCTAGCTCTTCCGGGGAGATGCCCAAGCGGTTGACCAAGTTGAGAGTAGCCACCTCGCCCGGCAGTTCGGTGCGGGCCACAACTTGGTCGCGTCGCACCGCTTGGCCGCGCTCGACGGCAACTTCGCCTTTGAGGGGCAACCGCCGCTCTTTGTGCACGACTGCGTGTTGCGTCACGCGCAGTCCAGGGGTATAGGCGTGAGCCATGGGCTACTCGTATAGGTTTAACGCCTGCTGCCAGTCGCTTATCTGACGTCGGCGGTCTTGATCTGACGCCATCTGGATGGGCCGACCGCGACCGTCCAGCACTAGCCCCACAATCCCACCGCGCACCCGCGCATTTAGGGCTTGCCCCGGGCCGGCACCCACATCCCAACGCCGCGCCGGCTGGAGCGAAACTTCGATCTCCTCGCCATCGGCTAGGGGCATCCACTGTAACTGGCCGACCTGCAACTGACCGGTCCGGTGCCTGGGCAGGTCTATTTCGTATTGGAGGCAGACCTCGCCGTCCTTACCCTCGCCGACAGGGGCCACACAAGTGCCCAAGTAGATCAGGCAATCGCGTTCGAAAACTTCGGTAGCGGCCCGCTCGTCAACCGTCGAGAGCACTCCTAAGTGAGGCATCATAAAGATGCTATCGACCGCCAAGCGGGTGACGCCTTCGGGCTGGAAAGCATCTATGAGCATGGCGCAACTCTGCTCGCGGCGAGGCGCGTGCGAGAGTACGCCGCCGCTGCCGACTAGCATGTCCAGTGCCATCATCTCGACTAAACTCTCGCCGGTAGCACCCTGCTCAAACACATCGGCCAGCGTGCGCTTGCTCTGCACCCCCTTCAACCCCACCGCCAACGCCCGGTGCTGGTCAAAGGCTAAGCGCAGGGCTTCGCGGGCAATGGCCTGCTCAACTTGCAATTCCTGCATGAGCTGTGGGATGGTCGTCGGGCGGATCATCTTGTTCTTGATCCGGTCGCGTAGGTCGGCCTCCTCAATGTCAAAAGGAACCCAGCGCATGATGTGGTCGAGGCCGGCCTCGGCCAGCACGTTGGAGACGCTATAGGACATGCCGAGATTGGCGCTGACCGTGCGGTTGAACACGCCGTCGAACACGCTGAACACATCGGTCGTCGCCCCGCCGATATCCACGCCGACGACGTTGATCTCCTGCTGGCGGGCAATGGTCTGCATGATCTCGCCCACCGCTCCGGGCGTCGGCATAATCGGTGCGCTGGTCCAGTCCATCAGCTTGCGGTAGCCAGGTGCCTGCGCCATGACGTGTTCGAGGAAGAGGTCGTGGATGACGTGCCGCGCCGGGTCCAGATTTTCCTCTTCGAGCACGGGGCGGATATTCTCAGTAACGGTCAGAGCCATCTTTCCCCCCAGTGCCTCTTCGACCGCTTCGCGCGCGTCCTCATTGCCCGCAAAGATAACCGGCAACTGAAAGCCTGCGCCAAAGCGGGGCTTGGGATCGGCCGCGCTGATAAATTCGGCCAATTCGACCACGTGGCTGACGGTACCGCCATCCGTACCGCCCGACAGCAGCACCATATCGGGGCGCAATTGGCGGATGCGCTCTATTTTTTCATGCGGCAAGCGCCCATCGTTGGCAGCGAGCGCGTCCATGACGATCGCCCCTGCACCCAAGGCGCAGCGCTGCGCGCTCTCGCCGGTCATTGCTAGCACCACGCCGGCCACCACCATCTGCAACCCGCCGCCCGCACTGCTCGTCGAGATGTAGATATCGACCCCGACATCGCCGTCTGCCGGTGTGATAATCCGCTCGCCGTCGAGGATCTGCCGCCCGGAAAGCTCCTCGACCTCTTGAATGGCGTTGAGCACTCCCCGGGTGACGTCCTCAAAAGGGGCCTCGACCGTGGTCGGGGCCTCGCCGCGAAAGGTCTGGCGATACCCTTCGTCCTTCTTTTCGATCAGGATCGCCTTGGTCGTCGTACTGCCGCAATCTGTGGCGATAACTACGTTGAGGTTATCCATGCTTTTGGCTTTCGCGCTGGGCAATGGCCTCCGCAAGTAAGTCTATGCACTGGCGTCGCTCCAACATGCGCGTAAAGCGCTGGTACTCGTCGCGCGAAAAAACCAGCGTGGCAAACGGGGACAAAAAGGTCAGGGCTTGGCTGCCCAAAAAATTGAGGGGACGGCAAGCCTCCAACGCCATGGACGCGGCCGCTCCCATGCGGCGACGCACTAGAAACTCGGCCAGCCGCTCGGCGAACGCGCGCTCTTCCTCAGACCAACCCGCCTCCGGGTCTTCAAGGGCGAAAGCGTGTCGCCACCGCGCTTTTAAGCTATTGACTTGGAACATGGCACCGGACGAAACGCGCAACGTCTTCGCGGTTTTTATCGAACCGCAAAAAAACGCCGCGAAAGGAATCCAGCCGACCCAGGCGGGCGGAAGGACGCAAAAAAATGCCATCCCGATGTTCGTCTGCTCGACGGAATTCCGCCCAAGAACGGCGCTGTTTAAAGCCGAGGTGTTCGCTGCTGACTCCTGCGCCGTCGAGCACGTAGCACGTAGGAAAGAAATAGCGCGACAACGAGGCGGTCAATGCTCCCAGTGAAAATATCCCGTAGAACCAATGCTCAAAACCAAAAGCCGCCGCCGCTGAGGAAGCGACGATGAGCGCGACTAGCAGTATCGACTTTGCCGGCCTCTCCCGGCGCAGGGGGTGGCTCTCCCAGCGAAGGGCGTCTGCGGAGGACACGGACGCGCCCTATTAGTACATCTGCTCTTCCTGCGCGACCCACCAGTCTTGCAGGCGGGCACCGGGGGGATACCAAGTGACGCCACTGAAGCGGCGGCTGTAGGCTTGGGACGAGCGCGACTTCCACATGAAGGTGTATGGCTGTTCCTCGTGCAGGATTTCCTGAAAGCGGCGGTAGAGTTCGATGCGCTTGTCCATGTCGAACTCGCGACGGTAGGTCTCCAAGATGTTGTCAACTTCGTCGTTGATGAAGCTCACGTGGTTGGAACCGTTCTCCACTGTTTGGGAGGAATGCCAGATCTGGTAAGCGTCCGGAGAAAAGCGCAAGCTGCCGGTCCAACCCAACACCATTGCGTCGAAGCTCTTGCCCTTGACCTTTTGCAGAAAGATCGACCAGTCTAGCTCGCGCACTTGGCAGTCAATGCCGATATCCTGCAGCTCATATTGGACTGTCAGAGCGATGTCTTTGCGAAGCTGGTTGCCCGAGTTGATCAAGATCTCAAAGCTGAATGGCACCAACTCTCCATCGATGGTCTTGTCGAGAATACCGTCCTCGTCGGCGTCTGCCCAGCCAGCCTCCGCCAGGAGATCGAGAGCGCGGTCGGGATCATAAGTGTACGGCGTGAGGTCGTGGTTGTATTCGGGGCGGAACTTGTTGATCGGCCCCTCCACCGTCTCGGCCAAACCGAACATGATGTTCTCCACCATGCCCTCGCGGTCGGTCAAATAGGTCATGGCTTGGCGTACCCGCTTATCGCCGAAGATTGGATGGTTGTTGTTCCACCCTATATACAGATAGCCACTAGAGTAGCTAACGCCTTTGAGGAAGCGGCTGTTAAAGTCGTCGGACCAGCTCTTTTCCTTAAACTCCAGCGGGCGTAAGCCGTGGTAGTCGAGATGGCCATTGGTCAACTCGATGAACGCCGCGTCGGTATTGTTGATTATCTTAAAGACCATCTTATCGACAAAGCCGGGCGGCAGCAGTTCCTCCATATCCCGACCCCAGTAGTTTACATTCCGCGTCAGCACGACTTTCTGCTGGGTGACCAAATCGCGCTCTGGATCTTCAATCAGGTACGACCCCGACCCGAGGGCCTTGCGATTGAAATTTTGGTTGAACTGTTGGGCAAAGCGCTCGACCCGTTCTTTGTGTGACCCCACCTCCCAAGAGCCATCCACCAAGCTCTTGAACTCGACGGGGTCCATCAGCCCCTCCGGGTCGTAGAAATGCTTGGGCAGGATGTAGAAGCCACCCAAGATCAGGTCATTGCGAAAATAAGGCTCGCGGCAAAGGAAGCGGACCTTGTTCGTCCCCACGATCTGCACGTCTTGCACGGTAGCATAGTAGTTGCGCAGATGCGGTGCTAGCACTTGGGGGTTGTGGATAACTTTCATGCTGAAGACGACGTCCGCAGCCGTCAGCGGCTTGCCGTCTGAGAAGTAAACCCCATCGCGCAACTCAAACGTGTACGCAAGTTTGTCCGCGGCAACTTCAGGATAATCAACGGCCACCCAACCTCGCAGGTTGTACGGCGGATCGTGGTCGGCGTCGAGTAACCTCTCAAAGATAAGCTCCAACACCCGGCTGGCAGCGGCATCGCTGGAGGTGTACGGGTTGAGTTTTTCGGGGTCGGCCAGCAGGTGGCGCACCATCCAGTCGCCGTGGGTCGGTGCTTCTTCTCCCTCATAGCGCGGCGGCACCTTCTCGATGCCGTCGAGCACGACGATATCCTTGGTACTCATGAGGATTTTCTGTACCTCCTCCCACGCCCCCTCCTCAGCGGCGGCATGACCGCCTACGCAGATACCCAACCAAGCGGCCACTATAGACATTCTAACTTTCGGCATATTCTCCCCTTTTGTACTAACCAGTTAGATCTAATTCATCACACGAAGGTCAACCATCCGTGCCGGTCCTCGACTTCGACGCGAACCACGGAGAAAAAGGCGTCTTGTATCTGTGCAGTGATCGGCCCGCATTTCCCACAGCCGATCTGCACTTGATCTATGGCGCGAATCGGCGTGATTTCGGCGGCCGTGCCCGTGAAGAACACCTCGTCGGCGATGTAGAGGAACTCGCGCGGAATCCCGCGCTGCTCGACTCGCATCCCCAGATCGCGTATCAGGGTAATGGCGGTGTGGCGGGTAATGCCCGGCAGAATGGCAAAACACGACTCGGGCGTGTAGATCGAGCCGTTCTTGATGACAAAGATATTCTCGCCGCTGCCCTCGCTCACCAACCCATCCGTGCCCAAGACAATGCCCTCGTCATAGCCGTTGGTATTAGCCTCGATCCGCACGAGCTGCGAGTTGAGGTAGTTGCCGCCGGCCTTGGCCAGGGCGGGAAACGTATTCGGGGCCATGCGATTCCACGACGAGGTGCAGACCGAGACGCCGTTTTTGAGCGCCGCCTCGCCGAGGTACTCTCCCCACTCCCAAACGGCGATCACTAGGTCAACCGGGCATCCCATCGGATCAACTCCCAAGTTCTCATAGCCGCGGAAGACGACTGGGCGGATATAGCAAGCCGCGAGCTGGTTGACGCGGATCGTCTCGAGGATGGCCTCTTTGATCTGCTCGCGAGTATAGGGAATTTCCATGCGGTAGATCTTGGCGGAATCAAATAGTCTGTTGACGTGCTCGTCGAGACGGAATACGGCCGAGCCTTTCGCCGTCTCGTAACAGCGGATGCCTTCAAAGACACTCGAGCCATAGTGTACTACATGGGAAAGCACGTGGATCTTGGCGTCGTCCCAATCGACCAATTGGCCATTGAACCAGATTTTATCGCATTTGGGCAGGGGCATGTAGAAAATCTCCTCGAATAAGTATGCGATTAGTTAAGGTAACACCACTGCTAAACTGTTACCAGTGTTAAGGAGCTATTACAGCGCTCGCGTATAGGTCGCAGAAAAGCTATTAAACGTGCCGCTGCGCTGATGGCTGCGGCTGCCTCTCAAGCTCAGCTTGTTGTCGCTGCCAACCGGGTTGTAGTTGAAGGTTGCTACCAACGTTCGGTGTGTATTGCGGCGGTTGAGGAAGCGCGACGGTGCGAGCATGGAGTATTCGTACCCCCACTCGCGGTCGAACCGATAGGAGTAGCTCGCGCTGGCCGAGTAGTCGGAGCTGGCCGAGTACGTCATACCGAATTGGACGGAGTGTTTGGCATTCTCCTCTTCGACGATTTGGGCACCGTTTTCCGCGATTAAGGTACCGAAATCATCAGCTTTATACTCGTAACGCGTGTTGAGAGCAAGGGCCTCTAGGATCTTGCGCCGGAGCGAATGCCGCATACTCCAGCCGCGGCGAATATTGCTTTCGCGCGACAACTCGCGGCGATTGACTTGGCGATCAAAATCGTAAATGGTGCGCCGTGCAGAAACGCTGAAGCTATGCGAAAAAGACGCGCCCAAGCGCTCGTAATTGGTGCTAATATTGAGCGAGAGGTCGCGGTTGCGCGAGTTGTCTCCGGCGCGTTTAGCGTGCAAGTTCACGCGATGCAAAAAGCTGTTTTTTAGGTCAACGCCGAGTTTGGCCCCCGAGCGCAGGGTGCCGTCATAGCTGAGGCTCACGCTGTTGTTGAAGGTGTCGCGGTCCTGCTCTGGTTTCCCTGGGTTTTCCGAGCGTTTGATCTCGCCAAACGTCGTCAGCCGCAACGAATGTCCATCGGACAGGGGCCAGTTGAGGGAGCCGTTGAGAAAGAAGTTGCGGTCACTAAGGTCGGAGCTTGGATCGCGACACGTTCCATCCGCCGAGCGCGTGAAGTGACTGTCGCAGCGGCTAGTATCAAGCACCCGCACCGCCAGCCTGCGCGCATCGCTGCCCTTGAAACGGACGCTGGTGTTGACGACCAACTTCTCGATTAGCTTGCCCGAAAGTGACGCGTCCCAACTAAAGTTTTCGCTGAGGCGGTCGGTCCCGAAGAAGCGGTTGTTTAAGTCTTGGGCCGCGTTAGCGGTGTTGGTGCGCTCGTTCTGACTATAAGAGGCGCGGTTTTTGATCTTGAATAGCCCTAGGTCGAACTCCACACTGGAAGACAGGCTGGTGCCGCGCGTTTCCGATAACTCAGCACTGATCATCGTATCGCGCAACACGGCTTCCCCCGCCATATCCTCGCTGATGACGGCGCGCGTGAGACCCCGCTGAGAACGGTTTTCAGACATATTCAGGCCGATGCGCACCTCCCCGGGAAAGGTATAGCTCACGTTACCGCTCATCCTCTCGCTGCGATCCTTGTTGTGCTCAAGTGTATCGTCCGTTTTGCTCAGCGAAATCGAGTTGCTCAGCTTCTTGCCCGCAATTTCGATTTCAGGCGAGACCCTCAGCGAAGCATTGTAGCGGATCCCGGTCTCCTTGATGGTGCTGTCGAGGTTGGCGCGGCTCGCGCGGGTAGCAGTGACTAGACTTGGGGTCAGGTTGGCACTCAGGTTCTTGAATGGGCCACTGCTTAACGGCTTGGACCTAAATCCAAAGTTAAAGGACTGATGGCGTGTCTTCTGCTTGTGTAGCGTTGAGTTACTCGTGTTCATGCTAGCACCGAGTCTGATGGTGGCCTTCGGACCGAGAATGGGATAGCTGATCGAAGATCGGCCCGAGGCTTTATCCTGCCAACTCTTGCCGCTGCTGCGATCGTCGAGGGTAAATCCCATGCTCGCCGATGCGTTAATCGTCAGCTTGGAAGTCGAGTCCCCCACCGCCGAGAACCGCACGGGCGTTGAGTAGCTCCAGCTAGGAAAAGAGGGGTTCCAAGAGGTTCGGGAACTGGAGCGGCTGAATTTGAGCGAGTACTGCGCATCGGCTGCCGCCCATGCAGCCAAGACGAGCCAAACCACGTGCCACAAGACCGGTTTCACGGCCTCTCCTTTCCCAAACGCGAGCAGGCGTCGCTCAGCCGGATGAATTCCTCTATCGACAATTCCTCCGGGCGGCGCGTTAGTTCGATCCCCGCCTGCTGGCCCAACTCTTCCAGCCAAGGCCGCCCGCCCTCGGGATTGAGACCGAGGAGCGAATTGCGCAGCATCTTGCGCCGCTGGCCAAAGGCCCGGCGCACCAAGCGCTCAAAACAGTCTGCGTCCTTTACTGCGTAGCGGGATTCGGGTGCAAAGCGTAGCTCAACTACGGCCGAATCCACCGCCGGCACGGGCCGGAAGCATTCGCGCCCCACCTGCAAACGCATCTCCACTTCAGCGTGCATAGCCACTAGCACTGACAGCAAACTGTAATCCTTTGAACCGGGGCTAGCGACCAAGCGCTGAGCCACTTCGCGTTGGACCATGACGATGGCACGGCTGATACAATCAGCGTGTGCGAGAAGGTGAAAGATCAGCGGAGCAGTGATATTGTAGGGAAGATTGCCGACAATCAGCAGCCGGTGCCCGTCCGCAGTCCGCAAGATCTCCCCGAGATCGACTTGCAGAATATCTCCTTCGATCAAGTGCAGCCTGCACGCGCCTTGGCGTGCGCGCAACAGGGCTGCCAAATCGCGGTCAATTTCCACGGCCACTAGGCGACCCACAGAAGCGAGCAGCACTTCGGTCAACGCGCCCCGACCTGGGCCGATCTCTAAGACCACTTCGTCAGCGACCGGGCGCACTAGGCCGGCAATAGCTTCTATAACACCCCGAGCGACGAGGAAGTGCTGGGCAAAACGCGGTCGCGGTCGGTGGGCGTTTACCAACGCCGTGTCCTCGCCAAGCTCGGGTCGGGCGGAGGCACCAGTGCTGACCCCCCACGGCGCAAGCCGCGCCACAAGTCAGTCAACACTAACTGCGGACTAGCGTTGTGCCCCAAGGTCTCGGCTGCGCGGTCGATCTCTAAGGAAGCTCGGGCAGCGTCTATTTTCTCTAGCAGGTTTTCCAAATAAGGACGCCGATCTACTTGAACGATGGATGCGTCGCGGCCGTGCGCCAACAGGAAAAGATCCCGTAGATACAGATCGCAGACTTGCAAAAAACGCTCTAACTGCCCCCGATCCCCCCCCAACTCCTCAAGGACGCTCCAATAGACCTCGTCCCGCTGCTCCAAGCCACCACTAAGAAACGACTCTACCAGTTGCCGCGTTCCGTCAAACGCCCCGGCAGCCACCTCTTTGCCCTGCTGCAACGAGCCAGCCCCCATGCGCACGGCCAGTTCCAAACGCTCCCCAGACACGCCCTCTTGTTCGAGTTGCGCCCGCAAGGTCGCTGCATCTAGGGGACTCAAAATCATGCGCTGGCAGCGCGAGAGCACGGTGGGCAGGAGGCGTTCTGGTGCCGCCGAAACCAACGCGACGACAGCCCGGGCTGGAGGCTCTTCCAAGAGCTTGAGCAGCGAATTGGCACCCGCTGGGTGCATCCGCTCGGCGGCGAAGATCAGACCGATCTTGCGCGGAGATTCCGTCGGTGCAAACGCCAGTTCTCTTTGCAACTGACGCAGGTGCTCAACCGCGATATTGGCGTTACTAGGCAGAGTTGCACCCGCGTCGTGGACGTACTCCACTACGGAATCGCGCAAGTCTGCAAGCGAAAGCCTCTGCTTGCCTCGGCGAGGAGGAAGCGGCAAGGCAGTGTGGAGGTCGGGATGTACGAGCGAGGCGACCTTGCGGCAGTTCGGGCAGCGGTTGCAGGCGAAAGGTCCGCTGCCAGTGCACAGCAGAGCTTTCGCCCACGCGAGCGCAAAGCGCCGTTTACCGGTTCCCTCGGCCCCGCAGATGAGAACCGCATGGGGAATGCGGCCCGATTCAAGCCAAGCTGCGGCCACTGCCCCAGCCCGGTCTCGACGAGCCAGATCGTTGAACTCCCCGGAGTGCGGGGTGCCGCCCGTGCTGTCCAAGCCAATCCCTATTTCTGCAACAGGCTCTCTTGATTGTCCAGAGCAAAAAAGTGGGCTTTGTCTATCTCGATGACCAACCGCACCGTTTGGTCAACTTGCGGCATGTGCAACGGATCAACGCGCGCGACGAAAGCGGTCTTGCCGGTGGTCAGGTTGAGGAAGACCTCGTTGCCCATGGGTTCGACCACTTCGACCTTGGCCGTAATCTCCACGGTCTCGACATTGCGGCCAATGGTATCCGGGTCGTGGATGTCTTCCGGGCGGATGCCCAGCGTCACCTCCTGACCCAAGCGGCTACCTAGCTGATCGCCGTGGCCGGTGGGCAGGGCGAGTTGCACATTGCCTTCGTCGAAGACTATCCCGCTGCCATTGGAGGATAGCGTACCGCGGATGAAGTTCATGGAAGGGCTGCCGATAAAGCCGGCGACGAACTGGTTGACGGGTTTGTTGTAGAGATGGAGAGGTTTGTCGATCTGCTGGATTAGGCCATCGCGCATGACCACTATGCGGTCTCCCATGGTCATGGCCTCGACTTGGTCGTGTGTTACGTACACCATGGTGGCCCCTAGGCGGGTGTGCAGCTTGCTGATCTCGGTGCGCATCTGCACCCTCAGCTTGGCGTCGAGGTTGGAGAGCGGTTCGTCAAAGAGGAATACCTTGGGCTTGCGGACGATGGCGCGCCCCACCGCCACGCGCTGGCGCTGACCTCCTGAAAGCGCTTTAGGCTTGCGCTCTAGCAAGTCTTGGATGCCGAGTATATCGGCCGCTTCTTGCACTCGCGCCTCAATCTCGTCTTTGGGATATTTCCGCAGCTTAAGCCCAAAGGCCATGTTTTGATAGACGCTCATGTGCGGGTAGAGCGCGTAATTCTGGAAGACCATGGCGATGTCGCGGTCTTTGGGGGGCACGTCGTTGACGATCATTCCATCTATCGAAATATCGCCGGCGGTGATTTCCTCAAGCCCGGCAATCATTCGCAGCGTCGTGGACTTGCCGCAGCCCGAAGGGCCGACGAGTACCACAAATTCTTTGTCCTTGATTTCGATATTGGCGTCGTCCACAGCCACCACGTCTTTGTCGTATACTTTGCGGATATTCTTCAGAATTACTTCAGCCATCGCATCCCTCTTCTACTGTTATGGGCTTCGGCAGTTATTGTGCTAGAAAGAGTTAGAGTATAATAAATAAATTACAAAATCTCTATGTTGCATTCCATTAAAACGGCGGCGTCTGGGGGATCGCTGTAGTACGCCGCCCGCCGTCCTACAGTCCGGAACCCCGCCTTGCAGTAGAGCGCCCGCGCGGCCCGATTTTCCGAGCGCACTTCGAGCGCACAACAACTAGCGCCTTGCTCTGCGGCCAAGCGCAATATCCGCAACAACAACTGCTCACCCCATCCTTGGTTCCTATATGCCGGAACCACTGCGAGGCTGGCGAAGTGAAAATCGCGGCCAACGAAATAACCCAGTGCGTAGCCGATCAGTTCGCCGCGGTGCAAAAGCCCCAAACACAGGGCATCTTTATCTGCAAGTAAATAGCAAAAATCGGCCTTGCCCCACGGATTGGCGAAAGAGACTCGCTCGATCTCCAGCAAGCGATGTAGGTGGATCAGCCCTAGCGAAACGAAGCGACTCTCGTCGCTCATGCCCGCGCCAGGGGACGAGCATCGGGCGAGCGCAAGTATTCAGGTTCCACCGAATCCAAGTCCGCAGTCTGGCCTTTCTCCAGCTTGGACAGCGCCAGCCAGCCAATAGTCCCGGCGTCGGGACGAGCGCAAGGCAGGGGGGCAAATTGCGCGGCCGAATTGTCCGCCAACAGATCCCGATAGGCCGTGGCTCCGTCTCCGGTGTAAATCGTCGCTGCGTTGGCCCGCTCTTGGGCTAACTGCTCTGGTGCGATGGCCCGGGGCGGTACCAATTCGACCGGCACGCCCGTCGCCGTGTCGTAGAGCGCAGCATAGACCTCGCGCTTGCGCGCGTCGAGAACAGTGGAAACGGGAAGGCGAGCAAATGGCAGACGGGCAGCCAGTGCTTCCAGCGTTGAAACCGTCACTAGATCCTTGCCCGCGGCCAAACACAAGCCCTTCGCTGCGCTCAGCCCGATCCGCAGGCCAGTAAACGACCCTGGCCCAACCGCGACGGCTACGGCCCGCACTCCCTCGACATCCATGTCTGCGGCCTCCAGTGCTACCTCCACCTCGCTGAACAGTCGCTGCGAATGCTGCAATCCCACATCGAAATAGCGACTGACGACGATCCCTTCTGCTGCACAGAGCGCTACGCTACCAACCGGGGTAGCCGCGTCCAACGCCAGAATCACATCGCGACCGTGCGCGCTCATAGAAGTTCCAATTGCTCGCCGGGGCTTGGCGGTGGCTCAAGGCCGAGGCGCTCCCAAGCTCGCGGCATAGCCATGCGGCCCTTAGGGGTGCGCTTAATAAACCCTTCTTTGATCAAATAAGGCTCGACCACTTCCTCGATTGTCTCGGCCTCCTCGCCGATTGTGGCCGCTATATTGCTCAGGCCGACCGGACCGCCGTTGAATTTTTCAATAATGGCCCGCAGCAACGTGATATCCATCTTATCGAGCCCCATCTCGTCGACATCCTGGATGACGAGTGCCTTTTGCACCACCTCTGCATCGATCTCCCCTTCGCTTTCCACTTGGGCAAAATCGCGCGCTCGGCGCAGCCAGCGCTTGGCAATCCGCGCCGTACCGCGGGAGCGACGGGCAAGTTCCATCGCGCCCGACTCTGAAACCGATAAATTCAGCAGACGAGCGTCGCGCTTGACGATCGCGGCAAGTTCGGCAACCGAGTAGTAGTCGAGATGTGCAATGAGCCCAAAGCGCGCGCGCATCGGCGAAGTCAACAGACCCTGGCGCGTCGTGGCCCCAATCAAGGTAAAAGGCTCCAGGGGCACGCTGACGGAGCGGGCCGCCGGGCCTTGGTCGATGATGATATCAATTTTGAAGTCCTCCATTGCCGAGTACAGATATTCTTCAACCACGCGGTTGACGCGGTGAATCTCGTCAATGAAGAGTACGTCGCGTGGCTCCATGGTCGTGAGCATGCCAGCTAAATCGCTCGGACGCTCAAGCAAAGGTCCTGAAGTGGGATAGATTTCAACGCCTAGCTCTTTGGCGATCACATACGCAAGCGTCGTCTTGCCCAGACCGGGCGGACCGTATAGCAGCACGTGATCCATAGCTTCGCCGCGCTGCCGAGCGGCTTCAATGGCAATGCCGAGCTGCTGCTTGGTCTTCTCTTGTCCCAGCATCTCGGCAAGGGACTGAGGACGCAGCGTATTGTCGAACTGAAGGTCGTCGTCTCCGCCACTAGGGTCAATGGATCGATGGTCCATGGCCAAGCCTTCAGCGTTCCTTAAGGGCCAGTTTGATTAGCTGTTGCACACTCAGGTCGGTCCCGTGCTTTTCGACGGCCTTGCGCACCGCTTGGCGCGCGGCAGGCGCTGCGTACCCCAACGTCATCAGGGCCTTTGCTGCCTCCTCGCTGGCACCGGGTTTGGCCTCTGAGGCCGCTTCGCCGGACGCCGAGGCACTCACTCGGACCTTGTCCTTTAGATCGAGTACCAAGCGTTCTGCGGTCCTGCGACCGATGCCCTTGATCGCCGTCAGTTCAGCTACGCGCTCCTGTAAGATGGCCTCCTGCAAATCGCGCAGGGTCATGCCCGACAGCACGGTCAACGCCGAATGAGGACCGATGCCCGAAACGCCTATCAGCAACTCGAAGACCTCCCGCTCTTCCTCATCGGCAAAGCCGAAGAGCTCCATGCGGTCTTCGCGCACGTAGAGATAGGTAGACAAATGGACTGCCTCGGAGGCTGGGGGTAGTTGATCGAAAGTAATCAGGGATATGGCTAAGCCATACCCCACGCCCCCGACATCGACGACGGCATGGGTAGGTGATTTGGACAGGAGTGTTCCGCGCAGGTGTGTTATCACGGATATACCTAACGCCGCACCATGCGGCTGAGCAAAGCCTCTATCTCAGGCTTGCGCTGTCCTCGGCCCTCGCATAAAACCCGGCCGGACTGCTGGGTGTGACACAGCACAATGGCCAAGGCGTCTGATGCATCGAGGGGCTTGGGCACTTCCTCTAGACCTAACCTGCGAGCTACCATGAACTGGACCTGTTGTTTGGTCGCTTGGCCATTCCCAGTTACTGACCTTTTAACCACTGCCGGCGTATAGTGGGCAATAGGCAAACCGGCTTTGCGCATGGCAACGATCAGGACGCCTCTCGCTTGGCCCAGCTTGGCCGCCGCGGTGGCGTCCTTGCCGAAGAACGTGGTTTCGATCGCGCCCTCGTCTGGGGCGTATTCGTCGATGAGCCGCGTCATCTCGTCGAACATGTACACCAGCCGATCCTCGAACGCATCTTCCTTAGGGCGGATACAGCCACAGGCAACATAGCGGGCCTTGCGCTTGCTATATTCGACGAAGCCGTAGCCAGTGCTCGTGCTGCTAGGATCTACCCCAAGAACAAGCAAAGCGAAGCCCCACTAGGCCTGAGCTATGAGTTTTTCGAACTCGTCTTCGCGGAGATCGAAATTGGAAAAGACCTTCTGTACGTCGTCTAGATCTTCCAATGCCTCGAGGAGTCGAATAATTTTCTCGGCCTCCTCGCCTTGTACTTCGAGCACATTTTCGCTTTTGGGCATCCAAGCCAACGTCGCTTGGGCGAAGGCAATGCCGTTGTTCTCCAGTGCTTTTTTAACCGGCTCCAAATCGGCAACCGTGGTCGTTACTTCGTGGACTTGGTCACCATCTTGGATATCCTCGCCTCCTGCATCTACGACCGCCAATAGGAGGTCGTCTTCAGAAACATGGGCTTTGTCCACTTCGATAACGCCCTTGTGTTCAAACATCCAAGCTACCGCCCCACTCTCTGCGAGGTTGCCGTTGTACTTCGTGAATACATGGCGAATTTCGGAAACCGTGCGGTTGCGGTTGTCCGATAGGGTCTCGACCATGATGGCCACCCCACCGGGACCATAGCCTTCAAAGAGCCCCTCCTCGTATATCGCCCCCGGCTCGTCGCCGGTACCGCGACGTATGGCGCGCTCAATGGTTGCCGCGGGCATATTGGCCGCTTTGGCATTCTGGACTGCCGTGCGCAAACTCGGATTAGATCCCTCGTCTCCTCCACTGCGGGCGGCCACTGAGAGCTCGCGGATCAACTTAGTAAAGATTTTGCCGCGCTTGGCGTCGTTAGCACCTTTTTTGCGCTTGATTGTACTCCACTTGGAGTGGCCGGACATCGGCTTTATCTCCTTGCCAATCCCCGCGCGTACTCACACTCCTCAAAACAGGAGCATTGCTCGGGGAAAATCGACCGTTTCTATGACATTATTAAGATAAAAAACCCCGCGCAATCCAAAAAGCGAAGGGCGGTCGCCCGCTTTGGCCGACCGCCCTTTACAACGAATGGGAGAAGCCGCTTACGCCGCTTCTCTTCCCTTGGCCTTCTGCGAATCCTCAACGATCTTAGCCATGATATCGCCGGGGACGTCCTCGTAACGGTTGAATCGCTGTGCGTGGAATCCCTTGCCCTGCGTCATTGAGCGCAGCGACGTCGCGTAACGGTCGATTTCGGCTAAGGGGGCCTCGGCATGGATGACTTGAAAATGGCCTGAGGTGTCCATACCGCTGATCCGACCCCGTCGCGACGAGAGATCGCCCATCACGTCGCCCATGAATTCTTCGGGCACCGTAATCTCTAGCTGATAAATAGGTTCTAGCAGCACCGGCTTGGCCTTGAGGAAGGCATCCCTGAAGGCGTGGGAGCCGGCCAACTTAAAAGAAACTTCGTCCGAGTCTACTGCGTGGTGCTTACCGTCGTATACGGTAGCAGCCACATCAATGACTTGGTAACCGGCCACTGGTCCCTCGCTCAACGTCTCGACGATCCCCTTTTCCACCGCGGGGATGAAGTTGGTCGGGATATTGCCGCCGACGACCTCATTGAGAAATTCAAACCCTTCACCGCGCCCCTTGGGAGCAATGCGCAGAAACACTTCGCCAAACTGCCCCCGTCCGCCCGACTGCTTCTTGTGCCGGTATTGCGCATCGGCGTTGCCGCGGATCGTTTCTCGATAAGGAATTCGCGGCACCTCCATATCGATCTCCACGCTAAAGCGTTCTTTAAGGCGGCTAACGATAGTTTCCAGATGCAACTCACCTTGGGTGAGCAGGATCGTTTGGCGGACTTCGCCGTCGTATTTCATGATGAAGCTCAGATCTTCCTCGTGCAACTGGGAAAGCCCAGTAGCAATGCGATCCTCGCCGCCCTGCTCCTTGGCGTGAATAGCCACGCGAATTAGTGGCTCGGGGAACTCAATGCCCGGAAGTTGTAGCGACTCGCCCTTAGCGCAAAGCGTATCGGTCGTATGGGTGTCCTTGAGTTTGACTAAGGCGACAATATCGCCGGCCTCGGCACTTTCAACCTCGATCCGCCTGTTGCCATTGAGGTGATAAATCTGACCAATGCGCTCAGTGGTGCGTTTACTTGAGTTGGCCACTTCGTCGCCGGTCTTGATCGCTCCAGAGAAGAGGCGCAGCAGAGAAAGCTCACCTACGTGCTGCTCGGCCAAGGTCTTGAACACCAGAGCAGCTAAGGGCGCGGTAGCGGTACCTTCAAGCTCAACTGCCTGTTCCTCGCCATCCTGGAATCTGAGTCCTGCCGCCTCGGCCGGCGACGGCCCGTATTGCACCAAGGCATTCAGCAGCTGATCGATGCCGACATTGTTGTAGGCATCTCCGAAAAAGACCGGAAAAATTTCGCGCTGTAACATGGCTTGGCGCAAACCAGCAACTATATCTTCGGTGGTCAACTCGCCCTCGCTGAAATACTTTTCCATCAGTTCTTCGTCGGTCTCGGCGATGGATTCTACTAGCTGCTCACGCAACTCTTCGGCGCGGCCCTGGATCTCGTCAGGTATGTCTCCTTCAGTGGCCTTACCATCTTGGTATGCATAGGCTTTCATGGCAACCAAATCGACAATATGGTTAAACCCCTCACCGGGGTTTACCACCATTTGCAAAGGCACGACTTGGCGCCCGAAACGCTCTTGAACCATCTCTAAGATCTGGTCGGCGTCGGCATCGGCGCGATCCATCTTGTTGATGAATAGCACCCGGGGCAAATTATAGTCGGCAGCGAAATTCCAAGTTCGCTCAGTACCGATCTCCACTCCGGCGACCGAATCTACGACAGCAATGGCCGCGTCGGACACGCGCAGCGCTGCCTTGGCCTCGGAGATAAAATCTGCGTAGCCCGGCGTATCGATTATATTGAGGTGGTGATCCTGCCACTGGCCATTTAACAAAGAGACCTTGAGCGAAATCTGACGCTCAATCTCAGCCGAATCGCAATCCGATGTCGTCGTCCCGTCATCAATGCGTCCCAAGCGATTTACGACGCCCATGTTGA
>JAPPEF010000307.1 GCA_028875335.1 Gemmatimonadota bacterium | reverse complement strand
CCGTGGCCTCGAGCGGCGCCAGTCTGTATGCGGTGATAACGGCTGGCCTCAGCGCCCTGCAAGGTCCCCGTCACGGTGGAGCGACCAGTCGGCTGGAAGCCTTGTGGGACGAAGCTGAATCGGCGAACAGCGTGGGCGATACCATTACCAGCAGGCTCAAGCGGGGAGATGTAATCGAAGGCTTCGGACACGTGGTCTATCGAGGCGTTGACCCCCGTGCGAAGATCCTCATGGAACTGCTGGAGGAAGCGGTCCCCAATGCTTCGGAATTGACGATGGCGAAAGCCTTGATCGAGGAAGTCGGCAAGCGGACGGGGCTTGCCCACAATGTGGATCTGGGGCTGGTGACTCTGCGCCGAGCTTTGGGCTTGGAAAAAGGAGCAGCCCTGTTGCTGTTCTGCCTCGGCCGAACCATCGGCTGGATTGCCCACGCCATTGAACAATATCAGACCGGACGCCTAATACGGCCGCGTGCTAAGTACACCGGACCCGATCCACGCCATACGTCGGATTAATGTTACGGCGACGAGTACGCCGTTTGTACCCCTTACACCTGCGGCCGCAAGTTCAGCAGCACCAAGAGCCAAGTGCGGCTCCAGTAAGCGCTGTTGATATAGGGATTTTTCGCGCTGGGCCAATTAGTCCAATAGGTCTCGTTGTGCGGGATGCGGTGCGGCCATTGGACGATGGGTATGGAGGGTAACTCGGCGAGCCAGAGGTCCATGGCCTTGCGGTAGAGTTCGTCCATCTCCGGGGCGTCGGTCGGGGTCTGACCCATCTGGTCGATCAGCGCGTCGTAGGCCGGGTTTTGCCAGCGCCACGGCATGTCGGCTGGTTCGCCGGTGGGCTGGACAAAGCGGCTGTGGTACTGGCGCAGCACAAAATAGGGATCGCGCATAGAGCTAAAGTTGCCGATCAGGTACGCGCGGGCCGTGCCCTGGCGCAGGCGCGTGGTAAAATCCGAGGTCATGCGGAAGGAAGCGTCGATGCCAGCCTTTTTGAGCTGGGCGATGAGCACCGGCGTCAGATCCTGAAAGTGGGAGAAGATGTCAATGACCATGCTCAGGCGCTGCCCGTCCTTTTCCCAGAAGACCCCGTTGTGTTCGTAGCCTTTGCGGGTGAAAATCTCCGCGCTCTTTTCCAAGTCAAAGACGCCGACTTTGTGCTCGGCAACCAAGTCCTCGGCGAGAGTAAAGTACCGATGCATCTGCGGGAGATCGGGCAAGGGCAGCAGGGTCCACGCACCGGAGTTTTGCCAGCCTATGGATACGAGCTGGTCGCGGTCGATGGCGTAGTTGACCGCGCGGCGCATCTCCGGGTCGGACCAAGGGGCCTCCAGCCCATTGAACCCCAGGGATATGGGCCACCAAGTGATGTAGCTGTACGGCGGCTCGCGGCCCGTCCAAGTCGTGATGTTGCGATTGCGCTCCAATAAGGAGACCATGTTGGCCGGACGCAGTTCCAAGCAGGTGTCGATGTTGTTGGCGATCAGGTTTTGCACGCGCTTGTGCTCCTCCATATAGGTCAGGTAGATCAGCCGCTCGACCTGGGGTAACTCCTGAAAGCCTAGTTTCTCAGCCCACCAGCCCTCGCGCAGATCCCAGATCCGTTGGGCTGGTTCCGAGCGCACAATGCGATAGGGGCCGGTCAGAACCGGCCAGCCCTTACTCAGGTCAAAGTTGGAAAAAGTCAGCGGATCTTTGCCTTCCCAGATGTGCTTGGGCACAATGGGGACACCTTGGTCGCCGCTGTGGACGAAGTAGCTGAAAAGGAAGCGCGGGTTGGGTGCCTTGAGCGCGACGCGCGCCGTCAGGCTGTCGAGGGCGACCGCCTCTTGGACCCAAGTCGCCATATCCGTCGAGTACACGAGCTGTGGAGCGTGCTCCACGAGCATGTTGATGGTAAAGGCAAAGTCGTGCGCCGACCAAGGATGCCCGTCGCTCCACTCGACGCCCGGACGAATTTTGACCACAAGTTCGGTGTAGTCCTCGTTGAAATGATGGCTCTCGGCGATCCAGGGTGTTAGCTCGGAATTTTCTTCGTAGGCATTGAAGAAGTAGAGCGGCTCGTAGAGGAAGTTATATCCTATCCGCGAGATGCCACCCGGAATGAAGGGGTTGAAGGAGTTGTAATCCTGGATCTGGCCGGAGCAGGTATTGGCCTCGGAGCAGTCCATGATCAAGGTTCGGTTGCGCGGCACCTTTTTGAGAACATATCCACCCTCGCCGCCACTACAGGCGACGAAGGGCAAAGTCGCTAAAAGCAGGATATAAATAGGCATTGACTACTCTCTTTTAGCCGCTTGCAGGGCACAAGCGCGGCTTTGGGTTAGGGCGGCTACAGGGTCGGAGAGTTGAGGGCTGAGTTCAATGCTCGCCGGGCCAGCGTATGGGCTTAGGGCGAGAGCGGAGAAAGTCGCGGCTAGCGCTTCTTCGGTCAGCACGCCTTCCAGCAAGGACCAGTGCAAATCGCCCTCCCCGTCGTTGTCATCTAGGTGCACGTATCCGAGCCGGTCTCCGGCGGCGGCTATGACCTCGGCCGGATCTTCCTTGGACATCTGTAGGTGGCCGGTGTCGAGGAGCAAGTAGAGGTTGGGGTGGTTTAGGCTGGACAAGTACTCCAAGGTCCCGGCGGCCGTCGGCAATGCCTTGCCAGGAAAATGCTCAACCCCGACGCGGATCGCGCGTGCAGCCGCGAAGTCCGCCACTTGCCCCAAGGCCTCACTAAACTGAGGTAGCGCGGCTGGATCGGACCCTGGGACTACGTACGCAGTGCTGGCACCGAGGGCGGCAGCATGGTCCAGCGCCTCCCGGCAGTGGTCGAGGGCCGCTTGTCGAGCGGCGGCTGTCGCACCGTCGAGGGCCGCACCGTCTTCCATGTTAAAACACAGCGCGAGGCAGGAGACCGACAGGCCGAGATCGTCGATGCGCGCTCGCGACTCTGGACTGACAAAGGTCTTTGCCTGCACGTCAATGGAGCGGAAGCCGATAGCAGCCAGCGCAGTGAGGGCGTCTTCTTCCGAGCCGGTCAAGGCCCAAGCACAACAGGATAGCTCCACGATTCGTTCCTTTCAGCGGATAAAACGTCTCTACCAAGCGGGCAGCACGCCGTAGCAGACGCGGCGACTCTCCTCGACTTTGGCGAAACCGAGACGAGCGAGTGTTCGACCGGGCCGGCGATCCTTCATCACCACTCGGCGGCGGGCGACGCGACGGGCCTCGCCTAGATCCGCAGAAGACGGACCACCCACCCAGGCCAAACAGCGGACCAGGTCTAGGCCCTGAGCGTCGGCAATAGTTTCGCCAAACATGGGATCGAAGTAAACGACATCCCAAGCGTTGTTGGCTTCGCGGCGCAGGTAGTCGGCATAGTCGGCGTTTAGGACTTCGACGCGGCGCATGGCAGGGGCCAAGTCGGGCAGATCATCGAGCGCATAGGAGGCCATGCCACGCTCGACTAGCAGGGCCAATAGCGGCGAGGCTTCGAGGGTGCGAACGCGACCTGTCGCGCCGACCTTGCAAGAGGCAACGATAGCGTCCGCACCCAGACCGCAGGTACAGTCGAGGACGCAGTCACCTAATTTGAGTTGCAAGGCATCAACCAAAATGTCGTGCTTGCCTTGTTCCAAAGCGAGGATCCGCAATTTGGCCATGTTGGGATGGTAGCGGAAGCACCGTCCAGCGACCCAGAGGTTGAGATTACCGCGCTCGACGACGATCAGGCCCGTGAGTGCCTCGGTCGCGGCAATTTTAGAGAGCGAGCGGCGGGCGCGGGGTACATAGCGGTAGCCAGTTTCGTCGGCAAGGCAATGTGCATTCGCAAGCTCCCGAGGGCCGGGGCGCGAAATCGTGGTTATGGCGAAGGCGAGTTGTGGTTCCGTTTCTCGGTTAGTTTGCATACGACGCGTTATCCGCCAATGCAACGGCCTTCAATCGCGATAGTAGGTCTGAGCCGTCGGGCTAGGTGGGAACGAAGCGATCTAGCCGCCAGCGCTTGGCCCAGGTCTTTTCCAAGCGCACGCACAGGTAGACGTCGTTGCCCGTGTAGGTTTCTGCGAGGACCTGACCCTGTTGGTGTAAATAGGCCAAGAGCCGGCCTTCGGCTTGGGGGACCTGCAGTTCCAAGGTGACGTCTCCAGCGACGCTGTACGCGCGGATTTTGTCGCGCAGTGCGTCGAGATTGATAGCCCGGCTGGCCGAGACTGCGATGGCATCTTCGCGGTCCGCGTACGCAGCCACGATCCGCCCTTCTTCGCCGGGGGCTACTTGGTCGATTTTGTTGTACACCATCAGGGTGGGGCTGTCGGCAAGCCCGAGGCTATGGAGGACTTGCTCGACCGTGGCGATTTGCGACTCGTAGTACGGAAAGCTCAAATCGATCACGTGGAGCAGCAAATCGGCCTCCACGGCCTCTTCGAGCGTGGCGCGGAAAGAGGCAAACAGGTGGTGGGGCAGGCGGTTGATGAAACCGACCGTGTCGGTGAGCAGGATCTTGTGGTTGCGGTCGAGATCAACGGCGCGGGTAGTCGAGTCCAAGGTGGCAAAGAGCTGGTCCTCGACTAGGACATCCGCGCCGGAGAGTGCCCTCATCAGGGTGGACTTGCCGGCGTTGGTATAACCCACGAGGGCCACCTTAAAAACATCCGCGCGATTTTTGCGGTTGGTCGCCATCTGCACGCCGATCTTGTCGAGCTTGGCCTCTAGAGAATTGATCTGACGGCGAATCAGGCGGCGGTCGATTTCCAATTGGGTTTCGCCCGGGCCGCGGACGCCGGCTGCTCCCATGCCGCGGATGGCTCCTCCGCCGGCTTGGCGCGACAGGTGGGTCCAGTAGCGAGTCAGGCGCGGCAGGAGGTAGTTGAGCTGGGCCAGTTCGACTTGGAGCTGAGCCGTGTGGGTGCGAGCGTGGCGTGCGAAAATGTCCAAGATCACGGCGCTGCGGTCGATAATGCGGCGCTTGGTGATGCGCTCCAAGTTGCGCATCTGGGCTGGCGAGAGGTCGTTGTCAAAGACGATCACGTCGGCTTGGCACTGGGCTGCAAGCTGCTTGAGAGCGGCGGCCTTGCCCTTGCCGACGTAGTGGGCAGGGTCGATGCGGTCGCGCCGTTGGATCTGGCGCTCGGCTTCGACGAGGCCAGCGGTGGCGACTAAGCGACCGAGTTCGTCGAGGGAATGTTCGGCCTCCCAAGCCGGCATCGTGGGCAGGGCGACGCCGACGAGAATGGCGCGTTCTTGGTGCAGCGTGTGATTTGCTTCCATTCGGCCTTCTTTGGACTTGATTATACAACTGTATAGCGCATCAAACACAAATAGAGCGCATCACTTTGTCAACACCCCAAGGGCGAATTTGCGCTCCAATGCGCGGACAGGTCGTTTGCGACAAGAGAGTTTTCATTTGAAGGGAAATCGACCATTTTGCCGTCACTACGGGCAAACTCGTCGTTTGTCCTCGACTTTTTGGAAAATTGAATCTGTGGTATTACCTTGTATTGCAAACGTTTGCCGAACATTGAAATACGGGTCATACCATGGGAAAACACAGCGGCGGCAATGCTAACGAAGACCTGTTGCGGGACTTGCGGCTCGCGGTTTGGCGGCACAAAGAACCGGAAGGCGAATTCATGGTCCTATCGCAGATTCGTCAGACTCTGGACCATGCTGGGGTCGCTTATGACGGTTGCCGGTTGTACCGGGTGCAAGCCGACAACGGCGAGTGCAAGATGCGCGTCCATCCCTTGACAGCCGATGGGTATTGGTCGCCGCTAACGGAAGGACAGCAGTGGGTGTTGGGGGCGTGGAAATCAGCCGCGACCTGCTACCGAGCGCCGAGCCATCACGGGGAATGCGCCTGGCTGTCCCAGCAGATGTGTTGCAATGTCAAAGCCATTCTCGAAACGACCTTTGATCAAGGCGTCTTAGCCGTTTATCGCAAAGAGGCCATTGCCTGTAGCGACTCGGATGTCGGCTTGTTCAAGGGCTTGGGCGAGGTCCTCAGCGGATTATACTGCCGGCAAGAAGACCTAGCGCAGCTGCAGGCTACGGAAGCACAGCTACGCCAAGAGCAGAAATTGCGGGTGATGGGGCCACTGACGACCGCGTTCGCGGGCGAAATCAACCAATACTTAGAGGCGATCATCGGCGAGATCAGCCTGCTGCGCGAAGGCGACTTAGCACTGGCAGTCGGCGAAGGCGTACAGGCCGTGTACGAGGCCAGCCTGCAGGCACGCAGCACCAGCGAGCGGCTGTTGGCGTGTGCGCGCCAGCAGAAGCCCCGGAAAGAGTGGGTCAATTTCACCCACCTCGTACAGGAGACAGTCCTGCTGATGCGCCGGACGCTCCTAAAAGACCAGATTGAAGTCGCCGAGGACCTAGCCCCAAACCTGCCCTATATCGAGGCCCATGCCGGCCAGCTCCAACAGGTCGTCCTCAATCTCATCCAAAATAGCCGCGACGCCATAAAGCAAGTGCGAGCCGCAGGGCGAATCGCGCTGCGGCTATCGACCCGCCAAGGCTGGATTGTACTAGAAGTCGAGGATAATGGGCCAGGCATCCCCGAGGGAATCCGGGCCGATATTTTTGCGCCGTTCTTCACGACCAAGGCGTCGAGCCAGCACAGTGGACTGGGATTGAGTATATGCGCGGGCATTGCTCGCGAACACCACGGCCGCCTCTTCGTCGCAGGCTGCGCTCAAGGGGCCTGTGTGGTCTTGGAACTACCCATTAATCCGCACGCCGCGTTAGTGAATAACTGACCTTGTTGCAACAGCCGCGCTCCTATATGTTCAAGCCCGCAGTGCACAACGCGGGAGATGCAGCGCATGGTCATCGTACTAATGGGCGTAACGGGCAGCGGTAAGACGACGGTGGGCGAACAGCTCGCCCAACAGCTCGGCTGGGCTTATTACGACGCGGACGATTTCCACCCAGAAGCCAACGTGCGCAAGATGGCCAACGGCACGCCGCTTACCGACGAAGACCGCTGGCCTTGGCTAGAGACCCTCTCTGCGGCTATCGGCCAATGGCTCCGCGCCGAGCAAGGCGCGATACTCGGCTGCTCCGCGCTCAAACAGAGCTACCGCGACATCTTGGTCAGCGGGCGGCCCGGCGTGCAGGTCGTCCATCTCAAAGGCCCAAGGGCACTCATCGCCCAGCGGCTCGAGACGCGGCAGCATCGCTACATGCCGGCCAGCCTGCTCGACAGCCAGTTTGCAACCCTCGAAGAGCCGCGCGACGCCCTGAGCGTGGACATCGGCCCTTCGCCCGCCGCCATTGCCGCAACCATCCGCACGGTCTTGCAGATCTGATTAAGCGAGTTATCCCAAGTACACAAACAAGTACACCGCCAAGAAAATCGTCACCAATAACACGCTGCTACTGATAGGCCACGCCCGCGCAAAAACGCCGGTCGGACCGTGGTACTGGCGCACCTGATCTATCAGAGCGAAGACCTGTCGCTTGCCCCAGGCGATCAATCCATCCCACAGCGGCGCACCCACCTGCACGCACAACCGCGCGGCATTTGGCAGCAGCTTTCGGTAGGTCCAGTCCACGTCGATATTGGCCGAGCGCAGCTCCGGCGGGTAGATGCCCGTCAGCTTGAGTGCGACAAAGGCCAGTGCCGAAAAGAACAACAACTGAAGCTGTAAAACGATGTGGGTCGCATCGTACGGCTCGTAGGCAACCGGGTAGGGCAGGAGCCGGTACAGATAGTGCGGGAACGAACCGATGCCAATGCACAGCGCCGCCCCAATCCCCATCGCCAAGAGCATGTTGCGCGGTGCTTCGCGGCAGCGAATCCCTGCGTCGTGAGCGAAGAAAGCAAAGAAAGGGATTTTGATGCCAGCGTGATGGAAGACGCCGGCCGAGGCAAACAGCAACAGCAACCACACCACGAGATGTCCTTCGTTGGCCGCGGCCTGCATGACCATTGACTTACTAACAAAGCCGCTAAAGAGCGGGAAGGCCGAAATCGACGCGGCTCCGATCATGCAGAAGCCGCAAGTCCAAGGCATGGATTTGTACAGCCCCCCAAGATCCGAGCCGTTGATCCTGCCGGTGCGGTAGAGCACGGCACCCATTGACATAAAGAGCAGGCCCTTGAAGAGTACGTCATTAAAGGCGTGGGCAACCGCGCCGTTGACGCCCATGCCCGGCCCCAAGCCGACGCCTACTACCATAAAGCCGATCTGGTTGATCATGCTGTAGCCCAACACGCGGCGCAGATCGTTTTCAATAACCGCATAGAAGATGGGGAACATCGCCATGGCCGCGCCGATGTAGAGCAGGAATTCGGTGCCGGCAAAACTGCGCGCCAACACATAGACCGCAGTCTTGGTGGTAAAGGAGCTTAAAAAAACCGCGCCGGTGGGCGTGGACTCTGGATAGGCATCCACCAGCCACGAGTGCAACAACGGGAAGGCGCATTTAATGCCAACGCCGAGAAAGATCAGCCGCGTGGCCCAGCTATCGATGCCCAGATGTCCCAGCGCCAGCGAGCCGGTCTGCTGGTAGTGCCACGCCGTGCCGACCAAGAGCAGTAAGCCAGAGCTGATGTGGATCAACAGGTAGCGCGTACCTGCGGCAATGGCCCTTGCGCTTTGGGTGGCCCAAATCTGAAAGACCGAGCTAATCGCCAACAACTCCCAGAAGATGAAGAGCACAATGAGATCGCCGGCAAAGACCGCGCCTACAGCCGCACCCGCGTACAGGAAGCCGGTCGCCTGTTGCAAGCGGTCGCGCAGGTGCAGCGAAAAGAGCGCGGCGAGGAAGGCGGCCACGTGGAAGAGATAGCCAAAGAGCAGGCTGAGTTGGTCAACGCGCACCCAGTGCAGCTCGTACCCGGCTAGGGAGCCGACTTGGCCGTCGCCTATCTGGTAGCCGAGGAGATTGTAAAATCCGGCCAACGGCAGAAGAAGCAACGCCACCCGCCGCGCGGCCAGCGGCAAAAGAGGCAGCAACAGCCCACCTAACAGCAAGAAGGCCGCTGGGTGCAGGCTAGTCATAGTAATCCTCGCGGCGCATCAGCACCTTGCGCATTTGCGTGGCCGTCAAAACCAATAGCACGCAAGCGACAAACCCGTATATCGCGTAAAAGCCGAACCATCCCTCGACCGGGAAGACACCCTCAGCAAAGTTCAAGTGCCGGTGGAAGAGCAGATCCGCGCCCAAGAGCAAGACGCAGAGGACGAAGAAAATCCGTATCAAGCGGTGGACGTTCCGCGGCTGGTCGAATAGGTGTCTTTTTTCTGAGGTCATGGCTTTATCCTCCGATCTGGCGGCAGAGGTCGAGAAGCGGGTCGGGATAGAGGAAGAGCACTAGGCCGCCCAGCGCCGTGCAAATCAGCGGCAGGACGCAGGCCAGTGGAGCTTCCTGTAGGCCGTCTTTTCCATCGGGTGCTGCGTAGAAGAAGGCGTTGACGGCCACTGGCAATAGATAGGCGATGTTGAGCAGCGAGCTTATCAAGAGTACGCCAATGGCCACGTACTGTTCTGCGTCCAGCCCGGCGATAATGAGATACCACTTGCTCCAGGCTCCTCCCAGCGGCGGCAAGCCGATGATGCTCAGCGAGCCGATGAGAAAAGCTCCCATCGTCCACGGCATTTGCCGGCCAATTCCTTTCATCTCGCTGATCTCGGTCTTGTGCAGGGCGACCGCGATGGCCCCGGCGCAGAAGAAGAGGGTTATCTTGCCGAAGGCGTGCATGGCGATGTGCAGGCTGCCGCCGAGGACGCCCCAACTATTGGCCAAGGCCGCGCCGAGCACGATGTAGGAAAGCTGGCTGACCGTGGAATACGCCAAGCGGGCCTTGAGATTGTCCTTGGTCATCGCCACCAGCGAGCCAATGAGAATCGTGGCGCAGGCCGCGTAGGCCAAATAAGTGCCCAAGCCCGTGTCGGCAAGCAGGTCGATGCCGAAGATATAGACGACCACCTTGAGGATGGTGAAGACGCCCGCCTTGACCACGGCGACTGCGTGCAGGAGGGCGCTGACTGGGGCCGGAGCCACCATAGCGGCGGGGAGCCAGCGGTGAAAGGGCATCAGCGCGGCTTTGCCCGTGCCGAAGGCGTAAAGAAAAAGCAGGACGCCGATGGTCCACGTCGGGGCCTTGCCGGCGAGAATCCCACCGGAAACGAAGTCAAGAGTCCCAGCGATGTAGTAGGTGGCGACTAAGCCTGTGAGCAGGAAACCGATCGAGGTCGCAAGCAGTATCCCCATATAGACGCGACCTCCCGCTTTAGCCTCCCCACTGCGGTGGTGGGTGACCAGTGGATAGGTCGAAAGCGTCAGCGCCTCATAGCAGAAAAACAGCGTCAGCATGTTGCCGGCAAATGCCGCGCCCAAGGCAGCGGCGATCGCCAAGGCGAAGAAGGCGAAGAAGCGGGTCTGGTTTTCCTCGTGATGTCCCCGCATGTAGCCAATGGAGTACACCGAGGTCGCCATCCACAACCCAGCGGCGATCAGCGCAAAGAGCGCGCCGAGCGGCTCGACTTCAAAGGCTAGGGACAGACCCGGAAAGACCTCCACCAGATGTACCGCCGGTCGGTCACCTGCGGCGACTTTGGGCACCAAGGTGCAGACCGCAGCAAACGTACCTAAAGCGGCGAGCAAAGTCGCGGTCTCGCGCAAATTGGGACGGCGGCCCAAAAGGGCGATCAATGGCGCAACACCCAAAGGCAGGAGCACCGCCACGGCAATAGCAGTGGAGGCACTCACGGGGCAACTCCCAAGAGCCAGTGCGCTGCCTTGCGGGAGACCCCAGCCGTCAACGAGGTCTGCATCCCAAAGCCAATGGTAAGCGCGATGAGCAGCCATACGGGGATCTGCATCGAGAGGGGGGCTTCGGCGACAGGCTCGGCATCTTCGGGAACCGGGCGGAAATAGGCGATCTCGACAAAACGCCAGATATAGACCAGCGCTAGCAGCGAACTGACCACCACCAGCGCGGCCACTGGCCACCAACCGCGCTCCAGCGCGCCCAAGATCAAGTACCACTTGCTAATAAAGCCCACGGTAAACGGCACGCCGACTAGTCCCAAGCCAGCGAGGACAAAGGCGCACGAAGTCAGCGGCAGGCGCTTGCCCAACCCGCTGAGGTTGGCCAATTGCAGGGAGTTGATGCGGAGGAAGATGCAGCCAGCGACTAGGAAGAGCGCCGCCTTCATCAGCGCGTGATTGAACAGGTGGACGATCCCGGCCGTCAGCCCAGTGGCCGATCCTAAGCTAACGCCGAGCATCACATAGCCGATCTGCGCCACGCTCGAATAGGCCAAAAGTCGCTTGAGATCGGTCTGGTAGATAGCCACAGCCGAGGCGATGAAAATGCCCAAGAGCACCAGCGGCAACAGCAGGACATCGAGGCGCATAGTCCCAAAGGCAAAGTCCGCGCCAAAAATCGTGAAGACGAAGCGCAAGAAGGCGTACGCCGCGATCTTAGTCGAAGTCGCCGCGATAAAGGCAGTAACGGCCGAAGGCGCATAGGTGTAGGCGTTGGGCAACCAGATATGCAGCGGGAAAAGCGCCATCTTGAGGGTGAAGCCAACACTTATAAAGGCAAAGGCCACGTGAATGGTGCGGGTGTCGGCGACTGCTTTGATCCGCTCGGCGAGATCGGCCATGTTGAGCGTGCCAGTCATCGCGTACATCAGGCCAATGCCGATCAGAATAAAGGTCGCGCCAATCGTGCCCAAGATCAGGTAGTTATACGTCGCCATAAGGGCGCGGCGGTCCCGGCCGAGACTAATCAGCCCATACGCCGAAAGCGACGAGATTTCCATAAACACGAAGACATTAAAGGCGTCGCCGGTAATGGCAATGCCTAACAAACCAGCTAGACAAAGCAGAAAAATCGCGCAGAAATACGGGCGGCGCTCTGCTTCGACTTCGCGCGCCGCACTCGCCGGTGCGTAGCTCAGGACCACGGCACCGATTAGCGCCACCAGTAGAATCAAATACGCATTGAGGACATCTACTCGGAACTCGATGCCCCAAGGTGGACTCCAGCCGCCCAGAGCATAGGAGATGGGACCGTAGGAGAGGACTTGCTGCAACAGTAATACGGCCAGCGCCAGCGTGCCCCAGCCGACGGCCACGACAAACGGCCATAGCAAGCGCTGCGGACGCAGCAATAGGCAGAGCGGCGCAGCAATCAGCGGCAAGACGATCTGCAGGGCGGGTAGATGGGCGGCGATCACGACCCCTCTTCCCGGCGTTGGATCTCGTCTTCTTCGATAGTCCCGTAAGCCGCGCGGATGCGCACCACTAGCGCCAATCCCACAGCGGTGGTGGCGATGCCTACTACAATGGCGGTGAGAATGAGGACGTGAGGCAGGGGGTTGGAGTACGCCGTCGCGCCTTCGGCGAGGATGGGCGCAGTTCCCCCCTCGACTTTGCCCATGCTAATGTAGAGCAAAAAAACCGAGGTCTGGAAGATATTGAGGCCGACCAGCTTTCGGATCAGATTGCCGCGGGCAATGACGTTGTAGAAGCCGGCCATCATCAGGAAAATGACGATCCAGTAGTTGTACAGACCAAAGAACGAACTCATGGCCGCTCCCGGCTGGCGAAGTGGCAGAAAATGCTGATTACGACCGCGGCCACGGTAATGCCAACCCCTAGCTCAATCAGCAAAATGCCATAGTGCTCGCCGTGCGTGGGATCGCTGGCCAGCACCTTGTATTCGAGAAAATTGCCCCCAGCCAACAGGCAGGCCAAGCCCGTGCCGATGTAGAGCAGGAGTCCCAAGGCAAAAAAGACTTGGACGCGGCCCGGTGGAGCTACCCGGCGCACCTCCTCGACCCCGTAGATCAGGGCGTAGAGGATAAAGGCTGCGGCAAAGATCACGCCGGCCTGAAAACCGCCACCCGGACCAAAGTCGCCGTGGAACTGCACGTAAAGTCCAAAGAGCAGAATCAGCGGGATGAAGGGCTTGGACATGACGCGGAGGATCATCGCGTGCTGCATGGACTCGCTGTCGTCGGCTTCCTGCGCGGGACGGCTGCCGTGCAAGAGCAAGAGCACGGCCAACCCAGCGGTAAAGATCACCGTCACCTCGCCCAAGGTGTCATAACCTCGGTAGCTGGCTAGCACGGAGGTGACCATGTTGGGAATGCCAATTTCCTCGGGGGACTCGGCGATATAGCGAGGGGCCACGTGCTGGTGGACCGGAGCGTTGGGATCTCCCAAGTGCGGCATATCCAGCGTGCCATAGATCAGCGCCCCGCCGGTCAGGAGGCAGACGCAGAGGCCACTCCAAGAGTGTTGGGGTTGGGTCTTTTCTCTGGGCCCGGTCACGGTGAGCGCAGCCAAGAAGAGAACCGTCGCCAAGCCAGCACCCACCGCCGCTTCGGTAAAAGCCACATCGACCGCGTCGAGCGAGGTAAAGATACAAGCCGACAGCAGGCTGAAGATGCCGGTGAGCACCACCGCGGCAAAAAGGTCCCGCACCTGAATAATGGCCACGGCGATAATGGCGAGGAACGTCATCAGTGCGATGTCGATGTCAATTATTATCGCAGTCACTGTTTTTCCCCAGTGCCTTGAGGCTCAAGCCCACTGTGCCGCGCCGCGCGGGCAATGGCGTGGGTAGCGACCGGGCTGGCCAGCAGCAAGAACAGCCCGATCATCACCAGCTTGACGGTCGCCAGCGACAGACCGCTCTGGAACATAAGCCCCAAGAGGATCAAACCCGCGCCCAACGTATCAGTAACACCGCCGCCGTGCATACGGCTGTAGAAGTCGGGCAAGCGCAGAAGCCCCACGCCGCCGACGAAGCAAAAGCCACCCCCCAACAGCAGGCAGACCCAGCTAGCATAATAGAGCAGAGCTTCCATCAGGCTTGGGCCTCCTCCTCGCCAACGGTCGAGACGTACTTGAGGATGGCGATGGTGCCGATGAAGTTGATTAGCGCATAGACCAACCCCAAGTCGAGAAAGTCGGGCCGACCGGTCAAAAAGCCGATCACCGACAACAGCAATACGGTCTTGGTGCCGAACATATTGACGGCGAGCACGCGATCGTACACGGTGGGGCCCTTCAGGGCGCGGACCAAGGCCAGCAGCATAGTGGCTAACACCCCTACCATTGCAGCGACGAACACTAGCGCTCCCCCTCCATGTCAGTTACGCGGCGGTCCATGTCCCCAGAGCGCACGTCCTCGGCGGATTCGCGGGTCAAGGCGTGGACATCGATGGTGCCCTCGTCGGTTTCAACGGAGACCGTGCCCGGCGTCAGGGTGATGGAGTTGGCGTAAATGACTTGCCCCAAGTGGGTCTTTTGGCTTGCCTCAACTCGGATCACGCGGGGTGCTATCGGCAGCCGAGGGTGCAAGATCCGCCGCGCGACATCGATATTGGATTTGATTACTGCCCAGAGGAACCAAGGCGCATAGCGCAGCAGGCCGGGGATCAGGTGGATGGGATGCCCTTCGGGATCGACGATCTTCATACGGCGGCAGACGGCGACGACCACAAGGCAAGACAGCACACCTAAGCCCAAAAGCAGACCTGTGTATATGCCCGACAAAAGTAGCCAGCTCAAAAACAACAGGATGAAAAGACTAAGCGTTCTGCGCGGCGTGTTTGGCAAAATAGGACCTCAATTCTCCTTGAAATACGCGGACATAATTTCTGCAATTGCGGGCAGAGAGGCAAGCAGCCTTGGCGGCGCACCAGCAGCCGTTTCAGAAGGATTTATCGCTTCGATTCGCTCAGCGATCGACGACCCAGTACGTCGTCCCGATCTCTTTTGAACCTGTGTACGGCTGGCCGTCGTGGGTGCCAAAAAGCTGCCAGCGGCTAAATCCTGCCAAGCGCAGCAATAGCTGAAATTCTTCTTTGTATATCCAGCGGGCCGTCATGGGCACGGCCGCTGTTTCTCCGTCGTAGGCAAAAAACCACTGGTAGTGCTCAGTCTGCTCGCCCAGATCGACGGTCTTTTTGAACCGGACGCTGATTTGACGGCCTGTTTCGGGGTGGGGAAATTCGCCGAATTCCTCCAGCGACGGAGACGGACTGACGTGAGCAAGCAGATCGTCGGCAAGCGACGGGATGTAGAAATTCATCAGTAGCCGCCCACCAGGCACCAGATGGGCGCGGATGCGTTCGAGACAGGCGATTTGGGCTGCCTGTGTGGGCAAGAGCATGAACGAGCTGGCCGGAATCAGGATGGCCGCAAAGGACTGGTCGCAGCAGAAGTCAACCATGTCCTGACAGCAGACGCGGCGGTCGATATCGCCCAGCCCCAAATCCGCTGCCTTGCGCCGCAAAACGGCCAGCATCCCTGCGGCGCAATCGAAACCCCTGATGTCAACGCCCTGGCGCAAAAGGCGGAGCAGAATCGAACCAGTGCCGCAAGCTGCTTCGAGGACCGGACCCGTCTCTCCGGCGAGCTGCTTGCTATAGAATTGGAACTCGCGCTCGTGCGTCTGCTGCCTGTCGCCCCGCTCGTTCCACTGGTCGTATATCAGCGGCCACCAGGAATTGTCGTAATTCGCGTCAGTCACAAGTACAGATTCTCCATTTGGGTGCGGCCCGGTCGGCGGCTTGCCCCATCGTCCGGCAAGGAGCAACTTCTTGCTTTGCGTACCAACCGCCAGCGCATTCAAATAGAGGGATGATAGGCAACAATACCAGCAAAGGGAAACACATCATGGACGCTCAACAGCAGTACCTCTTCGACCTGCAGGGCTACATCGTACTCAAGGGCGTCGTGCCCGCAGCAGTGGTCGCCGCCTGCAATCAGGTTCTGGACCGCTTCGAGACCATGGACGAATCTGATTACCCACCGCCGCTGTGTTTGGGCGACCAGCGCACGCAACAGAACCTCTATATTTCAAACATTCTCGAAGGAGACGAAGTCTTCCGCGCGTTGATCGATATTCCCGCGGTCCTAGACGTCGTCGCCACAGTCACCGGAGGGCCGTACCGACTCAACCACACCTATACCATCTATCGCTGGGGCGGTGGCTACACTGGCCTGCACATGCACGGCACGCCCATCATTCCCAAGTGTCAGTATCACTGCCGCAACGGGCAGATGGTCTCGACCCTGACCAAGGCGGTCTTTCCCCTGCTCGACTGCGCCGAGCAAGACGGCTGTTTTGCAGTGATCCCCGGTGCTCACAAAAGCAACTTCCCTAGGCCTTGGGGTCCCCACCCAGATGAAAATCCGGCGCTACAAGCAGTGCCAGCCGCGGCTGGGGACGCCATCATCTTTACCGAGGCATTGACCCACGGCTCGCTAGTCAATACTTCCGGTCGTCCTCGCCGGACCCTATATTATTGCTACAGCACAGGATACATGCCCGACTGGGGCGGACAGCACCTGCGCTTCAGCAACGAAATCTACGAGGCATTGCCCGAGCAACAGCGCGAACTACTCAGGCTAAAATGACGGAGAAATGTCCATGCTGACTCAAGAACAAATCGCCAGCTACCACGAAAAAGGCTACCTCGGCGTCGAGGGAGTATTGACCCTCGGAGAAGTAGAGGCGCTGCGGCAAACCACCGACGAGTTCGTCGATCAGTCGCGCACCGCGACCGAAAGCGATACCGTATTCGACTTGGAGCCGGGACACGCGCCCGACAACCCCAAGCTACGGCGGCTCAAAAGCCCAGTCGCCCAGCACGAAATCTACCGCAGCACCCTGCACCACGAGCGAATTCTGGACATCGTCGGCCAGTTAATCGGCCCGCGCATCCGCACCAACGGCGACAAGCTCAACATGAAATCCGGCGAGTTCGGCAGCCCGGTGGAGTGGCATCAGGACTGGGCTTTTTATCCGCACACCAACGACGACCTCCTCGCCGTGGGCGTGTGCATCGACGATATGAACGAGACCAACGGCTGCTTGCTCGTCATCCCCGGGTCGCACAAGGGCCCGATCTACAACCACCACCTCGACGGCCATTTCGCCGGCGCGGTGACCACGGAGGATTTCGACGATTCCACAGCCGAAAAGATCGAGCTAGCAGCAGGCGGCATCTCCCTCCACCACGTCCGCGCCCTGCACGGCTCCCTGCCCAACACCTCGCCCTATCCGCGTCGGCTCCTGCTCTTGCAGTATTGCGCCGGCGACTCCTGGCCCTTGGTGCCAGCGCCTGATTGGGAGGGCTATTGCCGGACCTTCGTGCGCGGCGAGCCAAGCCGGCACATCCGCGTCGCCGACGTGCCCGTGAGCATGCCGATGCCCGGGGCCAAGGTCGGCGGCTCCATCTACGCTACCCAGACCGTATTGCGCCACTCGACCTTCGGATCGGCGAAAGCTGCGCAGCCCACCTAGCGCTGCGCCCATGAACCTGCAACACCTGCGCTACTTCCTCGCCGTGGCGCGCACGGGCAGCTTTACCCAAGCGGCGCGCCAGATGAACGTAACCCAACCGACGGTTTCCAGTGCGGTTCTGGAGTTGGAAAAGAGCATGGGAGTCCAGCTCTTCAACCGCGATAATCGGCACGTAGCCCTTACTACCGAGGGCCGCCTGTTGCTGAGCTATGCCGTCCAAGTCGAGGACTTGTTGGAGGAGGCGAGCGAGCGGCTGCAGCGGAGCGACCTAGAACCGGGAGGAGGCTTTCAGTTCGGCGCGGTGGACGCGGCCGTCATCTACCTCCTGCCGGAAATTCTCAAAGAGTACATGCGCCGCTATCCGGGCGTCGCACTCAAGACCCAAGTGGCCCCCTCGCGCTATCTCATTGACGACCTGCTAATGCAGCGCGCTGAATTCGCGCTGATCCACCTGCCCTATACCCATCCCAAAATCGACGTCGTGCCGATTTATCGCGACGACATGCCCTTGGTCGTCGGGCCAGCGCATCGCTTCACCCGGTGCGAGTTCGTCGCCCTCGCCGAGGTGGTAGAAGAGCCGCTGATCCTCTTTCACGCCGACTCGATCTCGCGCAAGGTGATTGACGAGAAGTTCGCCGAAGCCGGCCTAGCGCCGGGCGCAGTGATGGAACTGCGCAGCCCAGAGGCCATGCGCAAGTTGGTGGAGGCCGGGGTGGGCATCTCGTTTTTGCCGCGGCTGACCATCCGCGAGTCGTTAGCCAGCGGCGCGCTCAAAACAGTAGAAGTGCGCGGCGTGGCCTTTGAGCGCGAAATCGGCGTGGCCTGGCGGCGTGGCCGCTACTTTGGCCAAGCCGTGCGGCTCTTGCTCGAAGCCGTGTTTGCCGCCTACGGCGGGCGGGACGAGTGGCTGCAAAAGATCGCTGCCAAGTAGTGGTCTTTCAACTATATTAATAGTCTAATTCGCTCTTCACCTTCTTTAGGCAGGACGACTAGTGATGACCAAATACCTATTTAGCTCTTCTGGCCAGTGGATCGCCTTTAAGCGAGATAAGTATGTATTTGACACCAATGCCAACTGGATTGGCTGGACACCTTGGAAGGACGGAGATGTCTTCGACCCCAACGGCGAGTATCTTGGCACAATAACGCAAGACAATCGACTGTATCGGTTTAGTGATCGGCCCAATAGAGGGTATCCAGGGTATCCAGGGTATCCAGAGTATCCAGAGTATCCAGGGTATCCAGGGTACGCAGAGTACTCACCGTTGCCGCCATTTGCTGAGGACATTGAAGAACTAGAGGCTGTTTGATGTCATCGCGCTTCGATCACTATCCCTCTGAGCCGGATTGTCAACAGTGTTGTTGGAATGCCTATATTCTCCTACGCAATGCTCACGACACCTCAAGTTCCTTTCTTGAAATTTTTAATACTACGCGGACGACGCGCAAAGCGAGAGGAGTATCCACCGACAAAGAACAAGACCTTCTCAGAGCCATGCTCACATTTGCTTGTGCTGGCCTGGACGCCCTAGTAAAGCAACTGATAAAGGATGCTAAGGGTAGGTTCGTTTTTTGATATCCAGTCCAATTCAATTACAAAAGACCCAAACGACCTAGCTCGGATATTCACAGCACGTAATCAGATTGTCCACGAAATGGACATAGATTTCTCTCCAACCAATAGAAATAGGCGCTCTCGAACCAAGGGGAAGATGTTCGACGATACGAACAAGATTTTCAAGGTCTCAAAAATCTTCTTGGAAGAAGTTGATCACAAGCTGAAGTAACAAACTATCCTTTGCTCAAACCGAAATCTCGGCACACTCCTACATAGCACCGCCGACTCGATCAACGCTTTCGCTGGATCATCGGCCTTCAGTTCACTACTTGGGGCATCATAGTGGTCCATAAGCTGTTTTCGAGTCTCAATCATTATAAAATATTTGTTTTCTAGTAGCCCTTTCTGCGGCTCTTGCTCGAAGCCGTGTTTGCCGCCTACGGTGGGCGGGACGAGTGGCTGCAAAAGATCACTCTGAAAAGCTAAGGCTTCTGCGATATTGCCACGATTCGCGCCAGCGGCGTTCTTATTTTTAATCCATTTTTGACCCAAAACTGAGAGCGAGTATTATGATTGACCCAAAGGCCGTGCGCACCGATCCCGACGCCATGCGCGAGGCGATACGGGTGCGGAAAGTTGATCCGGCCAAAGCTAATGTGGATCGCTGGTTAGCCCTCGACGCGGCGCGGCAAAAGCTGCAACGGAACATCGACGCACTCAACAGCGAGAAAAAGCAACTAGCGCAACTCGGTCGCAACGACCCGGATGCAGCGCGGGAAAAGGGGCGGGAGTTGCGCGAACGCGGGCGGGTGCTGGAGCACGAGTTGGGAACCGTCGTCGCCGAGTGGCAGGAAATCATGGATTGGTTTCCCAACTGGCCGCATCCCGACATGCCTACCGGTGCTGGCGAGGAAGACAATGTCGAGGAGAATGCCTGGATTCCGGGGCAAGGCTACCTAGCGGCGGATAAGTTGGGCCGTGGTAACACCAGCGCCGAGTACATGCCGAAGCGTCCTCTGCACACCCAAGACGACTCCTTTGAGCCTCTCCACCACGCCGAGCTCGGCGTCAAATTAGGCGGCATCAACACCTTGCAGGGCGGCCAAGTTTCCGGCTCGCGCTTTGCCTATTTGCGCGGCGATGTCGCGCGGATGCAATACGCCCTGAGCCAGCTCCTCATCGACGAGCTTTTAGCGCGCGGGTACGAGATGTTAGTGCCGCCGCTCCTAGTGCGGGAGCGCTCGCTGTACGGCACCTCGCACTTTCCCGAAGGACGCGACCAAGTCTATGCCATCAAGACCGATAACGTAGAAGAAGGGGCCGAACTTTTTCTAGTCGGATCCTCCGAGCCGGCCAATTTCAGCTACTTCATGGACCAGACCTTGGACTCGGCCGAACTGCCGGTCAAGCTCTTCGCCTATACGGCCTGCTTTCGCTCGGAAGCCGGGTCGTGGGGCCAAGACGTGAAGGGTATCAAGCGCATGCACCAATTCGACAAAATCGAAATGAACGCCGTGTGCCTGCCCGATCAGTCTGAAGCCCTGTACGAAGAATTCGGCCAGATCAACGAATGGCTTTTGCAAGAGTTAGCCCTGCCCTACCGGGTCGTCGATAAGTGCCACGGCGACGCGGGCTATCTGGCCAGCCATCGGCAGCGGGACGTGGAAGTGTGGATGTCCGGGACGGGAGAGTTCATGGAGGTAATGACCGACACCAACGCCACCGACTATCAGGCCCGGCGCTTGAACATCCGCTACAAGGGCGCGGCTGGGCGAGGGTTTTGCCACCTAGTCAACGACACGGGTTGCGCAATGGGCCGGCTGTTGATCGCCATTTTGGACAATTATCAACAACCCGACGGCGCAGTACAGGTTCCCGAAGCTCTGCAACGAGTCGTGCAGAAGAGCGTCCTGCAACCGAAAGGCGCGTGATGGGCGAGCGACTCGATGGCCGGACGATTGCGGCCCAAGTGCAAGAAGAACTGCTGGTGGACATCGCGCGCCTGAAGCAGGAGTACGGTCTGGTGCCGGGCTTGGCGGTTGTATTAGTAGGGGACAATCCAGCCTCGCAGTCCTACGTGCGCGCCAAGGGCCGAGCCTGCGAAGCCCTCGGCATTCACTCCGAGCAAATAGATCTGCCCGCCAACGCTACGACCGAGGACGTGCTAGCCACTGTCGAGCGGCTCAACGCCGCCGCCGCGATCCACGGCATCTTAATACAGCTACCGCTGCCGGGGCAAGACGAGCAGCAGGTCCTCAACGCCATTGACCCAAACAAGGATGTCGATGGCCTGCACCCGGTCAATTTGGGCCGCCTCGTGCGGCAGGAGGAGTGCTTTTGGCCCTGTACGCCGCACGGGGTCTTGCAGATTCTCAGCCGCAGCGGGATCGAGGTAGAAGGCCGGCACGTGGTCGTAGTCGGCCGCAGCACGCTCGTGGGACGGCCCGTAGCCATCTTGCTGGGGCACAAGGCGGCCGGAGCCAATGCCACGGTGACCCTGTGCCATACCGGCACCCGCGACCTCGGGCACTTCACGCGCCAAGCGGATATCCTAGTGGTGGCGGCTGGATTCCCTCGGGGGATCACGGCGGATATGGTCAAAGAAGGGGCGGTGGTAATCGACGTGGGCACCAACCAAATTGACGACCCTTCGCGCGAACGCGGCTGGCGACTCGTCGGCGACGTGGACTACAAACAGGTGCGCCCAAAAGCCCGCGCGATCACGCCCGTGCCCAACGGAGTCGGACCGATGACAATCGCGCTATTGCTCTACAACACCGTATGGGCGGCCAAGCAGAAGTGCAGAATGTCCTGATCCCGCGTCCCTTACCCCCGCGCCCAATGCACCAACCCCATCTCCAAGGGATTTTGCAAGTCAGGATGAGAGGGCACCACGCGCAGGGTGTAGCCGTGCGAGCCAGCCGCCGCGCACGTAAAGGTGCCAACGAAATGGTAGGTCCCGTCGCCGTTGTGGTCGTCCAATTCCAGCGGATACACCTCGGTCTGGGCAAACTCGCGCTGGGCGTTGAGGCGGCCGGCGTAGATCTCGACGCGGACATCCTCTGGCGTTAGCTCGCCCAACGTCACGGCAGCGCGCAACGGCACCTGCATTCCCACCTTGAGCAACCGGGGAAATTCAGCATCCACCGCGCCGATTTGCACCTGCGTCCACTTGGAGCGCACATGCGACTTCCAATGCGTCAGCCGTTGGACCCGCTCGCGGTCGTCCGCCAATTCCTCAAAGCGAGTTTGCCCAGGCAAGTAGAATCGCTCGGTATATTCGCGCACCATGCGGTGCGTGTTGTACTGCGGCGCAAGCTGGACAATGGTCTCCTTCATGCGGGCGATCCAATCGCCGGGCAATCCGTCCGCGTCGCGCTGGTAGAACAGCGGAATCACCTCAGTCTCTAGCAAGTCGTAGAGCGAGTTGGACTCGACTGCGTCTTGGTACTGCTCGTCGTCATAGTCCTCGCCGCGGCCAATGGTCCAACCAGCGTGGTTGTCGCAGGCTTCGTCCCACCAGCCGTCGAATACGCTGACGTTGAGCACGCCATTGACCGCAGCCTTCATGCCCGATGTGCCCGAAGCCTCCAAGGGGCGGCGGGGGTTGTTGAGCCAGACATCGCACCCTT
>JAPPEF010000210.1 GCA_028875335.1 Gemmatimonadota bacterium | reverse complement strand
GAGCGCCTCTTCTTCCTTGTTGCGCGGGTGGTCGCAAAAACTGAGGGCATTGGCATGGGTAATCGCAACCGGCTGCTCGGACATCTCAATGGCGTCCATCGTCGTCTTCGGACCGACGTGCGACAAGTCAATGACAATCCCGAGCCGATTCATCTCGCGCACCGCATCAACGCCGAAGTTGCTCAGGCCACAATCGTTCCGCTCCCAGCAACCGCTGCCCAGCAGATTGGTCTCGTGATAGGTCAGTTGAATCACCCGCACCCCGAGGGCGAGGAAAAGCCCTAGGCGGTCCAATTCGTTCTCAATGGGCGAGGCGTTCTGAAAACTGAGGATAATCCCGGTCTTGCCGAGTTTCTTAGCGGCGTGAATGTCGGCCGTCTCCTTCACCTGCACGATGTCTTGGCGCTCGCGAAAACGCCGCATCCACGCCGCCAAGTGCGCCATGGTCTGCACAAAATTTTCCCACGTTGCCACCGTGGCGTTGATGGCGGTGATATTGCCGGCTCGCAAACGCTCGAACACCGCGTCGCTCTCCCAGTTGCTGACGTTCAGACCATCTATGACAATCGCCTCGTCGTACACCTTTCTCGCTTCACTCGACATCGCTCAGCTCCTCGTTTAAACCTCGTTCCAATCCCGAACAGGTCGCGCCATCAATCGCGCAGTGTATCTTCGCCTAAGTACACGACAGTAGCCAATGGACGTTAGGCATGGGAGCGCTGAGATGCTTCGACTCCGCTTTGCTCCGCTCAGCATGACAGGTGATGACGCCCCTGTTGTCATGCTGAGCGAAGCGAAGCATCCATACCACTCTTGTCGTGTACCTAGGTCTTCGCTTAAGCATAGGGCCAGAACTGATTCCACGCGGTCAGCCAGTCTTCGGCGCGGCTTTCAACCGAGAGCGGCCCCGTTATCTCAACTCCAGGTCGTCCCTTGAACTCGGCGAGCTGATCGACGCTGGCAAGTTCGATTCGGATGGTCGTTGGCTTTGCAGGGACATACGGCTTGGTCTGGCTCAAGTCGGCAAGCGCGTTTTTAGCCCCGTCTTCGATCAACTGACGGGCGCGAACGGGTGGTAGCTGGCGCGCGCTAAACCGGCTCAGTCCCTTTTTAACGGCCACGGTTGGCAACGATTCACCGAGGAGGTCTTTGGCTTCTCGGCAGACGGCCTCATCGCCGGTGACGAGGGCAATCGGCACCCCGTAGTGCCCATTGAGCGCGGCGTTAACGCCGGTTTCCCCGACGAGATCGTCGTTAAACCAGAGATTTCTATACTGGACGCTGGAAATGGTGTGGCACAGCACTCCGTCGGGAGTGCCATCGCGGGCGTGCATGCCGATGAGCATACAGGCGTCGCATCCTTGCTTCCACAGCTCGTCGTAGCGTCCCCATCCGTGATGGGCAACCCATTCGCAATCGGGATCAATTTTGTCGGGGATGAGCGAATTAAAGCTCCATCCTTTGCCCGCACCATGACAATCGACCACGACAATTTCCGTCGCGCCAGCGGCTTTGGCCCCGCGCACGGCGGCGTTGATTTCCTCCGTGTAGAGCTGTCGGCCCTCTTCAAACATCGCGGCCCCGCCGCTGACCTGATCCCACACCACAATGCCGCTTACGCCCTCCATGTCGGACATGATCAACACGCGCATTATCTCGTTCTCCTCGCATCGTCAGAATGTGCATTTCAAGGATGCAAACGTTGGCGTATAAGATAGTGCTGAAACCGAAACGTCATAGCCTTTATTTTGCCGCCAACTGCTCTTGCTAAAATCACGTATTGCCCTATGGTCTATAGCTTGACCTTTTTGCGCCGTTGGAGCGCAAAATCCATTCATCTTTAACGAGGAGAATCCATGCAACCCTTTTTCCGCGCGTCGTTGGCCGCAGTGCTGCTGGCGGCGCTACCTATCTGGGCCCAACAGGGCACCATCCAAAGCACCGTGACCGACGTCCTCAAGGCACTCGACATAGCGGCGCGGCAAACAGAACAGGGCATTATCCGCGGTACCGTAACCGATGGCGAAGACGCTACGCCACTGCCCAGCGCCAATTTAAACCTAGTAGGCACTATGCGGGGCACGATGACCGGCGACGACGGCACCTTTTTTTTAGCGGTTCCGCCCGGCTCCTATACGCTACAGGCTACCTTCATCGGCTACCAAGCCGCCAAGCAAAGCGTCGAAGTCGCCGCCGGAGAGATGGCGACTGTTGATTTTTCCTTGAACGCTAGCCCCGTCGCCTTGGGTGAAGAATTTGTCGTCGTCGGCTCGCGGACGGTGCGCACTGCTATTGAGACGCCGGCCCCGGTCGATGTCATCTCCGAACTCGAGAT